>JAATEW010000192.1 GCA_015655535.1 Hyphomicrobiales bacterium
CCGGTGCCCTTGAACTCCTCGAAGATCACCTCGTCCATGCGGCTGCCGGTGTCGATCAGGGCCGTCGCGATGATGGTGAGCGAGCCGCCCTCTTCGATGTTGCGCGCCGCGCCGAAGAAGCGCTTCGGCCGCTGCAAGGCGTTGGCGTCGACGCCGCCGGTCAGCACTTTGCCGGAAGACGGTACGACGGTGTTATAGGCGCGGCCAAGCCGCGTGATGGAATCGAGCAGGATCACGACATCGCGGCCATGTTCGACCAGGCGCTTCGCCTTTTCGATCACCATTTCGGCGACCTGCACATGGCGCACGGCCGGCTCATCAAAGGTCGAGGAGACCACCTCACCATGCACCGAGCGCTGCATATCGGTGACTTCCTCCGGCCGTTCATCGATCAGAAGAACGATCAGATAGCATTCCGGATGATTGGCCGTCACCGCTTGCGCAATATTCTGCAAAAGCACGGTCTTGCCAGTGCGCGGCGGCGCGACGATCAAAGCGCGCTGGCCCTTGCCGATCGGCGCGACGATGTCGATCACGCGGGCTGACAGATCCTTCTTGGTTGGATCATCGATTTCGAGCTTCAGCCGCTGATCGGGATAGAGCGGCGTCAGATTGTCGAAATGGACCTTATGGCGGATTTTTTCGGGGTCTTCGAAATTGATCGTATTAACCTTCAGAAGCGCGAAATAGCGTTCGCCTTCCTTGGGGCTGCGGATCAAGCCTTCGACCGTGTCGCCGGTGCGCAAGCCGAAGCGCCGGATCTGGGACGGCGAGACATAAATATCGTCCGGGCCTGCGAGATAATTGGCCTCGGGCGAGCGCAAAAAGCCGAAACCGTCTTGCAGGACTTCGATCACGCCCTCGCCGACGATCTCGATTTCGCGGCTGGCCAGTTGCTTGAGAATGGCAAACAATAATTCCTGTTTGCGCATGATGGAGGCATTTTCGACCTCATGCTCTTCGGCAAAAGCAAGCAATTCGGTCGGTGACTTGAGCTTCAAGTCTTGAAGTTTAATTTCCCGCATCGGGATTTAGTCCTTGGAAAACGCACGATCCGTGTCGTGCAAGGCAGGCGGCCCTGGATTGGCGGGCCTAAAAGGAGGTGGGATTGTTCTTGCGGCGCTCGAAACGCGCCTGCTCAACGCCAGTACCTGCGAGGAGAGATCTTAAAGATAGATCGAATCAGGCCTTTTGACAACCTCGTCCCATCAATCTTACGGATTCTCCCCGGTTTTTCAGAATGGTTTCAAGACGACCAGGATGACGATCAAAATCAACAAAAGCGTCGGAATTTCGTTGATCACCCGGTAGAATTCCGGCGAATGGCCGATCTTTCCCGTGGCGAAATCCTTGCGGGTCTTGCCCAGAAATCCATGCAACCCGCTCAGCCCCAAGACCAAGAGAAGCTTGGCATAGATCCAGCCGCTCGACTCGAAAAATCCGCCATTGATGGCGAGATAGAGCCCGCTTGCCCATGTGGCGAGCATCGCCGGCAGCATGATGATCCGTTGAAGCCGAAGCTCCATCACCTTGAATGTTTCGGCTTGCGGCGAGGCAGCGCCAGCCTCGGCATGATAGACGAAGAGCCGCGGGAGATAAAAAAGCCCGACCATCCAGGAAATCAACGAGACGATGTGCAAAATCTTGACCCAAGAGTAAGCGACGTCCATCCCTCAGCCTTCCGATCTCACGATTTTCAATAAGCGTTCGATGTGCTCAATGAGTGTTTCGGGCAAAATTCCATGTCCGAGGTTGAAAATATGCGGCCGGCCGGCAAAGGCCTTGAGGATATGCCGCGTTGCATCCTCTAAAGCTTTTCCACCGGCGACAAGCGCCAAGGGATCGAGATTGCCCTGTAAAATAACCTTCTGATCGATCGCAGCCGCCGCCCAGAGGGGATCAACTGCCGTGTCGAGGCCGAGAGCCTCCACTCCGCTACCGGCCGCGAAAGAAGCCAGCCGTGACCCGATTCCACGCGGAAAAGCGATGATCCGGATGCCAGAGTGTCTTGCGCGTAATCCATCCACGATGGCTTTGACCGGCGCAAGACACCAGTCTTCAAATTCATGCGCCGGCAGGACGCCCGCCCAGGAGTCGAAAATCTGGACGGCTTCGACACCTGCCTCGACCTGTGCCGACAGATAATCGATCGAGGCCAAAACCAGGAGATCGATCAAGCTCTGAAAGAGATCCTTGTGACGATAGGCGAAGAGCCGGGCGGGTGCCTGATCGGGCGTGCCTTTACCTGCGATCATATAGGAGGCAACCGTCCAAGGTGCGCCGCAAAAGCCGATGAAGGCCGTCTCAGGCGGGAGCGCCGATTTGACCCGATCGATCGTCTCGAAAACGGGTGCGAGCTTTTGAAGATCGATCCTCGGATGGAGTTTGGCGATATCCTCCGCCGTTTCCAAAGGATCGAGCCTTGGACCTTCGCCCGACTCGAAACTGACCTTTTGTCCCAAAGCATCCGGAACCACGAGAATATCGGAAAAGAGAATGGCCGCATCGAAGCCGAAGCGCCTGATCGGTTGCAAAGTGGCTTCCGCTGCGAGCCTCGGCGTGTAGCAGAAATCGAGAAATGAAGCCGCAGTGGCGCGAATCTGGCGATATTCCGGCAGATAACGTCCGGCCTGCCGCATCAGCCAGACAGGTGGCGGTGAGACGATCTTACGATCAAAGACATCGTTGAAAGGCTTGGCCTTGATGAGAGGAGATGGCTCCAAACCTATTCAAACCTTTTTGAATCTTTGAATCTGTGTCTGTTAAGGCTTGGCGTTGGATTACCCTTATTCCAGCCCATGCACAATTTAGGATCTGAGCCGGGCTTATCCCTGTTTTTCACCGCGACCGGTCGCCGGCTAAATGGTTAACAAAGTCTTAACCAATTCAAAGCTCAAGCTTGGATCATCAACTGTCACAGTCACATCCAGGGCATTTACGCCCTTGATTCACATCAATCCCAAGGCTGAAGCTTGTATTCGTGCTTGTGGACTAAAGGCGGCATTTATCCCCGCAGTGGGTTTGGGCTTGAGCCGCCATCCGTTTTATCCACCAATGTCCCCTGTTCTCCCGATCCCGCCGGGAGAACGGACGCGGGGTAAAAGATTGGGCCGCAGCTATTTCCATCTTCATCTCGTCTCCGATGCGACGGGCGAGACTTTGATCGCAGTCAGCCGGGCCGCGGCGGCGCAATATCAAGGCGTCTCCTCGATCGAGCATATATATCCTTTGGTGCGGTCGAAGGCGCAGCTCGATAAGGCCATCGCCGAGATCGAGGCCGCACCTGGCATGGTGCTTTTCACTTTGGTCGATCAAGAACTGTCGCAAGGCCTCGAGGAGGCCTGCAAGAGGATCGGCGCGCCTTGTCTTTCGATCCTGCAGCCGATCCTCAATCTCTTCCAATCCTATATCGGCATGGAATCAACGCCGCGGCCCGGCGCACAACATATGTTGAATGCCGAATATTTCCGCCGGATCGATGCTTTGAATTACACCGTGCTGCATGACGATGGTCAGCAGGTCGATGAATATGAGGAAGCCGATGTGCTGCTGATCGGCGTCAGCCGGACGTCTAAGACGCCGACGAGCATCTATCTCGCCAATCGCGGCATCAAGACCGCCAATATTCCGCTTGTTCCGAATGTCCCGCTGCCGCCGGTGCTGCGGAAATTGAAACATCCCTTGGTGGTCGGGCTTTTGGCTTCGCCGGAGCGGATCGTACAGATGCGCGAAAACAGGCTTTTGGCCTTGAATGCCGATTATGACTCGCTTTATGTGGACAGGCTTTCCGTGGCGGACGAGGTCGCGCAATCACGGCGGCTTTTTGCCGAATTGGGCTGGCCGACGATCGACGTCACCCGCCGCTCGATTGAGGAGACGGCAGCGGCCGTCATCGATCTTTACCGCGTCCATTCCATGAAATTCATCGCGCAGGCCTGAGGCATGTCCGGCTTGAAGGCTCTCTGGCAAAACCCTTTGCCCTTGGTTTTGGCGTCCAAAAGTGCGGCGCGGCAGGCACTTTTGACCTCAGCCGGCCTGCCGTTCGAGGCCGTCGATGCCAAGATCGACGAACGCGCGACCGAGGCTTCCCTTCTGGTGCGGAAAGCCGGCGCGGCCGAGGTCGCAGCACATTTGGCGCGAGCCAAGGCTTTGGCGGTGAGCGCGTTACGGCCAGAGCATCTCGTCATCGGCGCGGATCAGGTGCTTGATCTCGATGGACGGCTTTTCGCCAAGCCAAAAGACCTTGCCGAAGCCGTGCAACATCTGGCGCTTCTCTCCGGCCGCACGCATAACTTGCATTCGGCTTTCTGCGTTGCGAGAGGCGGCAAGATCCTGAAGGAAGATGCTCCGGTCGCGCGCCTCACCTGCCGGGTGTTGAGCGCCGCCTTCATCGAAGCTTATGTGACAACGGCGGGCCCGGAGCTCTTGAACAGTGTTGGCGCCGGTGCCGTCGAAGGTCTTGGAATTCAGGTGCTTGAGCGGATCGAAGGCGATCATACGACGATCATGGGCCTGCCGCTCATTCCCTTGCTGCAATTCCTGCGGGAAGAGGGCAGTCTTCTCGCATGAGCACCAATCCACCTTGCGCTTGCGTCATCGGCTGGCCGGTCAAGCATTCCCGCTCGCCTCTGATTCACACCTATTGGCTGGAGAAGCTTGGGATCGAGGGAAGCTATGGACGGGCCGAGGTCGCGCCGGCGGATTTTCCGAATTTCATCCGCAACCTCGCGGACAAAGGCTATCGCGGCGGCAATGTCACCCTGCCGCATAAGGAAATGGCCTATCAGCTCGCGACTCGCCGGACTGAGCGCGCCGAGCGCCTACAGGCTGTGAATACCCTGTGGATTGAAGGTGGGGAACTTTGGGGAGATAACACTGATATTACTGGGCTTCTTGACAGCTTGGATGCTGAAGCTAAAGGTTGGGATAAGACCGGGGGTAAAGCGGTGGTGCTTGGCGCGGGCGGCGCGGCGCGGGCAATTGTCCAAGCGCTTTTGCTGCGCAACATAAAAGAAATTTTAATCCTGAACCGCACGCAGGAGCGCGCTGAAGAATTGGCTCGCCTGTTTGGGTCTGGCGTGACGGCACGGCCTTGGCAGCAACTTGCAGAATGCCTGGCGGACGCCGATCTTCTTGTGAATACCACATCACTCGGCATGACAGGCCAACCGCTGCTCGATATCGATCTTTCAGGCCTGCCAAGCCATGCGGTGGTGGACGATATCGTCTATGTGCCGCTTGAGACACCTCTTCTCGCGCAAGCGCGCGCTCGCGGCCTGCGCTCTGTCGGCGGCCTTTCCATGCTGCTGCATAAGGCGGTGCCCGGTTTCGAGCATTGGTTCGGGCAAAGGCCCGAAGTCACGCCGGAATTGCGCGCGCTGATCGAAGCCGACGTGATGAGCGCGAAATGATCGTCCTCGGCCTTACCGGCTCGATCGGCATGGGCAAATCGACCACCGCGAACTTGTTTCGGGCCGAAGGGGCCGAGGTTTTCGACGCCGATGCAGCGGTACACGATCTTTACAGGGGTAAGGCCACTCCTTTGATCGAGGCCGCTTTTCCCGGCACGACCGAAGCTGGCGTCGTGAACCGGCAGCGCCTCGCTGAATGCGTTCTGGGCGATCCTGCTGCACTGCAACAATTGGAAGCGATCGTGCATCCCCTGGTCCGCGATGCCCGCGGAGAATTTTTGTGCAGTGCAAAAGAGCGCGGCCTGCCACTCGTGGTGCTCGATATCCCACTTTTGCTTGAGAACGCCGCCGACACGCCGGTCGATGCCGTGGTTTTGGTGACGGCGCCGGAAGCGGTGCAAAAGGAAAGATTGGCCCAGCGTCCCGGCATGACAGAGGCGCGATTGGGCGCCATATTGGCGCGTCAAATGCCGGATGCCGATAAGCGCAAGAAGGCTGATTTCATCATCGATACAAGTCTCGGCCTGGCTTCGGCGGAGGCCGAGGTCCGCGACATCTTACGGAAGCTGAATCCGGGAAAACAATGAGCTGCGGCTTTTCAGGATCACACTATTTTTGCTTAGCGCATGATCTTGTTTTGAAAAGTCTCCACCTTCCGGGGATTATGCGGTGATGCGTGAGATCGTCTTCGATACGGAAACGACAGGCCTCGATCCGGCCAATGGCCATAGGGTCGTCGAGATCGGCTGTATCGAAATCTTAAACCAGATACCGACCGGCCAGCATTTCCACGTCTATATCGATCCCGAACGCGACATGCCGGACGAGGCCTTTCGGGTTCACGGCATTTCGGCGGAATTCTTGAAGGGTAAGCAGGTCTTCGCCCAAATCGCCGAGGATTTCCTGAAGTTCATCGGCGATGGCAGGCTCGTCGCCCATAATGCCGAATTCGACATGCGCTTCATCAATGCCGAACTTGGCCTTCTCGGCCTGCCGCCGATCGGTCCCGACCGCGTCATCGACACATTGACCATGGCGCGGCGGCGCCATCCGGGTTCGCCGAATAATCTCGATGCGCTCTGCCAGCGCTACGGAATCGACAATTCCCGCCGGACCAAGCACGGCGCTTTGCTCGATGCCGAGATCCTGGCGGAAGTCTATGCCGAACTGACCGGCGGCCGGCAGGCCAATCTGCTGCTCGGCGGGCCCAATCGAGGCTTCGATCGATCGGCCGAGGGTCTGATGAAGGCACGGCCGGAGCCGCTGCCGCTTGCGATTCAAAGCGTTGAAACGCTACGGCATTTCGCCTTTATCAAAACCTTGGGCGATAAAGCGATCTGGCATCAGTTCAAGCTGCCTGAGCCGCCATCCAATCCCTAATTTGCTGCGGCCTATGCTGCGCAGCAAAACTCAGTTCGGCGCCGTGACAGGTGCGCCGGCCGCGGCCACTTCGGACATTTTCTGCCGGTAGAGCGAGGCGAAATCGATCGGGTCGATATAAAGCGGCGGAAAGCCGCCATTGCGTACGGCGTCGGCGATGATCTGCCGGGCGAAGGGGAAGAGCAGACGCGGACATTCGATCATGATGACCGGATGCTGATCCTGGGCCGCGATATTCTGCAGCCGGAAGATGCCGGCATAATCGAGCTCGAATTTGAACAGGAGGTCTACGCCCTCTCCAGCGGAGCCTTCGAGCAGGATTTCAACTTCGAAATCGGCTTCGGCCACCTGTTTGGCGTTCACATTGACCTGAATGGAGATGTTCGGGGCCTTGCTTTGCGGCCCCAAGGAGCGCGGCGCATTCGGATTTTCGAAGGAAAAGTCCTTGATATATTGAACCATCGCGTTGAGGGCGGGCACACCATTGTTGGTTTGTGCGTCATTGCCGTTCGCTTCGGCCATTTTCGAAAATCTCCCTCGAAGTCCGCTTTGCTAAGCCGGACGGAATAGGGCTGCCGGTAGCATGGATAGAAGAGCGGAACAAGGCGAAGCTGAAACGTCCGCGGCAGTTCAGTGGCGGCCGCGCAGATCCGGCGCTGGATCGTCGAGACGGCGCCACTCCCGATCCTCGAGATCGATGACCTGCTCGCGGCGTCTCGGCCGCGACTGCGCCGTGAAGGCCGCGCCCTGCCATTTCATCCGATTGGCGAGCCAGAGCCGGATCGCTGGCGCCGAAAGCGCAAGTCCGACCAAATCGGACAGGAAACCCGGCAGGATCAAAAGCACGCCGGCAATCGCCGAGATTGTCCCATCGACCATCGATTCCGGCCTGAGAACAAAGCCTTGAGTGTTTAATACCTGCCTGAGGCTAGAAGCTGCATCCTGGCCGAGGCGGCGCAACAGCGAAAATCCCATCAGGCTTGTCAGGAGGCCGAGCAAAAGCGTGCCCGCGACGCCAAGATAAGAGACAACCAGAGCAAAAGCGCAAAGCTCGGCCGCGAACCACAGCGCAAGGCCGAGCAGCACGCGTTTTGGAAGTTCGACCGGACCGTGGGTAATTTGCATCTTGGTGAACTCTTCGTAAGCCGCGCCGCTTTCTGGCGATTTCGCTGGACAGGTGGGGACCCGCTTCCCAAATGGAGCCGTACAGCCGTTTCGAGGCGGTTTGGCGAACTGGCCTCCAGATTGCCAATATATATGATAAGAGGTGGGGCATCCGGCAACCACGCTGCCAATTGCTTTAAGTCACCCCTTTCAAGCCATCTCCGGATCCGATGCACGAGCCATTTGACATGACGACCATTATTTTCGCGCTTCTGGCCATTTTCGTGGTGTGGAAGCTGAGTTCGGTTCTCGGCATGCGGACGGGGCATGAAAAGCCGCCGGTCGATCCTTTCGCACGGCCGCGCGACGATGCGCGGCGCGAGGCCACCGAAACCGATGGAAATGTCATCAGGCTGCCTGGCGCCGCCAATGACGACAAACGGACACAAGATCAAAGGGCCGCGGGTCCGGGCCGCTGGGCTGGTTTCGCCGAGCCTGCGACGCCGCTCTGGACGGATCTCGACACCCTCGGCCGCGCCGATCCCAATTTCGATCCCAAAGCCTTTCTCGAAGGCGCGAAAGCCGCCTATGAGATGATCATCAATGCGTTCGCCAAGGGCGATAAGGGGACCTTGCAAAATCTCCTGGCGGAAGACGTCTTCGCAAGCTTTTCCAAGGCGATTTCGGATCGCGAGTCGCGTGGCGATACGTTCGAAACCACTTTGGTGTCGATCGACAAGGCGGCACTGGATCACGTCCAATTGCAGGGCAGCGTGGCGCAGGTCAGCGTGATTTTCGGGGTCAAGCTGATTACGGTCACGCGCGACAAAGCAGGTGCAATTATCGAGGGCGCCACGGACAAGGTCGTCGACGTCAACGATCTCTGGACCTTTGCCCGCGATACAAGTTCGCGCGATCCGAATTGGAAACTGATCGCCACGGAAAGCCGCCACTGACCCATATCGGGGCTGACGATGATTCCCGGTTTCCTCACGCCTCCCGAGATGTCGCAAGACGCAGCGTCTTTCGCGGCGCTTGAGGGATTTGACGGAGAGGATTGCCACGACGCCTTTCGCGCCTTTTTGGTTTCTTGCAAGGCGATCGTCGAAAATGAGCCGGCTTTGCGCCCGGCGGCCGATCCGGCGCCTTCGTTCTTGAAGACGGTCTGTAGCAAGGCTCTCGCGGAGCCTGCCGCGAATGCGCGCGAGGCGCGGCAGTTTTTCGAGACATTTTTCGAGCCGCATCGCATCCGGCCGAAGACCGCCTCGGGCGCCGGTTTCGTCACGGCCTATTACGAGCCCATCGTCGAAGGCTCCTTGACGCAGCATCCCGATTTTACCGCGCCAATTCTGGGCCGGCCGGACAGTCGCACCGATTTGCGGCAAAGCGAAAGCCTCGCAGGCGCAGCCGCGCCATTTTCGGAGCTCTATCCGGATCGCGCCGCGATCGAAGCGGGCGCGCTCGAAGGCCGCGCCAAACCGCTCGTCTGGCTGAAGGACAAGGTCGAGGCTTTCTTCATTCATGTGCAGGGTTCGGCGCGCGTCAAACTGCGCGAGGGGGCGGAGGTCCGGCTGACTTACGCCGGGCGCAACGGCCACCCCTATACGTCGATTGGCCGGATTCTGGTCGTGGAACATAATATTCCGCCGGAAAAGGCGGGTCTGACCGGGCTGAAGGAATGGATCAGGGCGCAGGGCCAGGGTCCGGGCGAGGCCGGTGCTGCGCTCATGTTGCGCAATAAATCCTATATTTTCTTCGCTTTGACGGAGGTGTCGCGGCCGAAGGAGGGCCCCATTGGCGGCCAAGGCGTCAGTCTGACCGCTTTCCGGTCGATCGCCTTGGATCGTGCCATCTGGCCTTACGGCCTGCCCATGTGGATCGACGCGGAGATTCCCTGGCAATCGCCGGCACCGTCGAAATTCCGAAGGCTGATGATCGGGCAGGATACGGGCTCGGCCATCGTCGGCGCCGCGCGCGGCGATCTTTTCTTCGGTTCCGGCGAAGCGGCGGGCGCGCTCGCCGGCGCGATCAGGCATAGAGCCGATTTCACGGTGCTGCTTCCGCGCGATCTCGATGGATCGTCATGAAGAAAGGCCAGGCCGTCCATCGGTCGCCGCGCGCGCGGTCCTTAACCGATGAAGAAATAGAGCTTTGGATCGAGGTCGCGCGCAGCGTGACGCCAAGGCACGGCAAAAGCCTGCCGCAATTGCAAAAAGAACCGACCGTGGCCGAGATCGAGATCCGCGGCGATCCAATATCGGCGGGGATCGCAAAGCCGACGAGGCCCGCGGCTGCGGGCAAAGCCCCGGCAATTCCGGCTTTGGCCGGCGTCGAGCGGCGGCTGAAGGCGAAATTGTCTCAAGGCCGCGCCGGCGTCGACGCGGTCCTCGATCTTCACGGCATGCACCAGCATACGGCATTCGGTGCGCTGCGGCATTTTTTGAGCACGGCTCAGCGCGACGGCGCCAAACTTGTTCTCGTGATCACCGGTAAAGGCGAGCGGCCTTCTGCCGATCCGCTCGAGCAGGGCGGCGTCCTGCGCCGCAGTGTCCCGCATTGGCTGAGCGCACCAGAATTGCGCTCGATTGTGATCGGTTTTGAAGAAGCAACGAGGCCGCATGGCGGTGCTGGCGCGCTATATGTGCGGATCAGGCGGCGCGACCGGATGGCGTCGCCAAAAGCTGGAAGGGGATGGAATGGCGAGTGAAACAAGCGGCATGAATGGCCATGGTCCGGACTGGAACGCCCTGAAGGCGCCATCGCTCGCCGATTTCGAAGGTCTGGCGGAGGCGGCCTATGGGCATTTGCCGGAGCGTTTCCGCAAGCTCTGCGAGGATCTCGTCATCCAGGTCGATGATTTTCCAGATGACGACACGCTCGACCTCATGGAATGCGAGACCGAGTTCGACCTTCTCGGCCTCTTCCAGGGTCGCGGCCTCGCGCAAGGCGGCACGGGCGTGGCGACGGGTCAAATGCCGAACATGATCTGGCTTTACCGGCGGCCGATCCTCGATTTCTGGGCCGAGCACGACGAGAGCCTGGGGACCATCGTCGCCCATGTTCTCATCCATGAGATCGGCCATCATTTCGGGCTGTCCGACGACGATATACACGCGATCGAGCAGGCTTGATCGCGCTAGCGGGTTCAGAAATAGACCACTTTGTTTTCGCCGATGAGGTCAGGCGACCGGCCGGTCAGCCGGGTCTTGATATAGTGATAAGCATAGACGAGCGGCATCGTCGGCCGCTCCCAATATTCGGCGCTTTCGACGGTGACGCAGATCAGGCGAATATCGTCTTCGTCGGGGCCTTGCGGAAACCAGAGCCGCTGGTTGGCATCCCATATCTCCCTGACCTTGGCGGGATCGACACGGATTTCGGCGGTTCCCGAAACGGAGACGTAGCGCTGGCTCTTGGGGTCGGAATAGGCTAGCAGCACGCTCGGATCGGCAAGCAACTCGGAGAGCTTGGGCGAGCCTTCTTGCGTGATGAACCAGAGCTTGCCGTCGAAATGCTTCTGCGACGCGGCCAGCGGCCGCGAATGAAGCCTGCCGTCGGCGCCATGCGTTGTCAGGAGTGCAATGCCTATATCCTGGATGAGCTCGAAGACCTTGCGGCGATCCGTCTCCGACCTGGATATTTCGGGCATTTCCGTTCTCCTTTCGTTTAAGTCGAACGGATGGCCCGCCGCGAAGGTTCCGGGCGTGACATAAGTTTGCCCAGGCGTTATTGGCTCTTTCGGAACGAGGATTGGGAGAGAATGGACAAGTTTACGACGCTGACCGGCGTTGCGGCGCCCTTGAAGATCACCAATGTCGACACCGACATGATCATCCCGAAGCAATATTTGAAGACGATCAAGCGCACCGGACTTGGGTCAGGGCTTTTCTCCGAAATGCGCTTTGCGGAAGACGGGAAGGAGAATCCCGATTTCGTCTTGAACAAGCCGGCCTATCGCAAGGCGCAGATTCTGGTTGCGGGCGATAATTTCGGCTGCGGCTCGTCGCGCGAACATGCGCCTTGGGCGCTGCTCGATTTCGGCATCCGCTGCGTGATCTCGACGAGCTTCGCGGATATTTTCTACAACAATTGTTTCAAGAACGGGATCTTGCCGATCAAGGTCTCGCCCGAAGATCTCGCCAAGCTCATGGACGATGCCGAGCGCGGCGCCAATGCGACCTTGACCATCGATCTCGAAGCGCAGGAGGTGCGCGGCCCAGATGGCGGCACCGTCAAGTTCGACATCGATCCGCATCGCAAACATTGCCTTTTGCATGGTCTCGATGACATCGGCCTCACGATGGAAAAGGCGGATAAGATCGCGCAGTTCGAAGAAACGGCGCGCGCGACCCGGCCCTGGCACTGAACAGCGAGCGGCGGAACCGGAGCCAGTTTTCGGGATTGTGATGCACACGAGCTTGGCGGGCTGACGCGCCAAGCGGATCTGCATGAGGTTTCCGAAATGCTCTATACAATTCTGATTATTCTTCTGATTTTGGCACTGATCGGCGGTTTGCCGGCTTGGCCCTATTCCACCGGCTGGGGTTATTATCCGTCCGGCGGACTGGGCCTTATCCTTTTGATCGTCATCATTCTGGCTCTGACCGGGCGGGCTTAGGAGCTGATCGCGAAATCGCACGCTGAAACAAAATGTTAAATGGGAGCAGGACCGGCCTTGGGCGCGTCCTGCTCCGGCTCAAAAATGTGGAAAAACTTGACGCGGCGGCGCTCCTCGCTTAGAGACAGCGCTCTCGCCCGCTTCCTAGAGCGGGATGAGGAAAAGTGTGAGCGGTTTTCCGTCCCATCCCGCTCTATTCTATGAGAATCGATCACGTTCATGATTTTGGGTTGAACCAACCCAAAATCATGAACGTGATATCTGTGGAGACGGGTTTCCGCGCTTTGGGTTAAGCTCCCGCGCTAAGGCTATAAGGAATCGTTCGATGTCACGCCGTTGCGAATTGACGGGTAAGGCCGTTCTGTCCGGCAATCTCGTCAGCCACTCCAACCACAAGACTCGGACGCGGTTTCTGCCCAATCTCTGCAATGTCACATTGCAATCCGAGATTTTGCAGCGGCCTTTCCGGCTGCGCGTGACGGCTGCGGCCTTGCGCTCTGTCGAGCATCGCGGCGGCCTCGATGCCTTTCTGATCAAGGCCCATGAGAGCGAATTGTCGCTCGGCGCCAAGAAGATCAAATCCGAAATCGCCAAGGCCAAAGCCGCGGAGGCGTAAGCCTTCTTCGCTTTGGGTTGAAGACGGACCTTCATGCTGCGAAGGCGCGAGCCTGTTAGGCCGCGCCTTCTTTCGTCAATAAAATTGACTCGTTGATCCGCGACTGTTCAGACGCGTTCGCTGTCGAGCATGGCCATCTGCTCGGCCGCATAGCGCGTGCCGGCAGCGGCGCCCTTCGGCACGACGCGTTCGATCGCTGCGAGATCCTCGGCGGTCAGAGCCACATCGAGCGCGCCCAATGCTTCTTTCAAGCGATCGCGGCGCCGGGCGCCGATGAGCGGCACGATATCCTTGCCCTGCGCCGTCACCCAGGCGATTGCGATCTGCGCGACGCTCACGCCTTTTGCTTGCGCAAGGACGCGAAGCTGCTCGACGAGCGCGAGGTTCTTCTCGACATTGCCTTCCTGGAACCGTGGGCTATGGCTGCGAAAATCGCCTGCGCCCGCGGGCTTTTGCCAATGGCCGCTGATGAGCCCGCGCGACAGCACGCCATAGGCGGTAATGCCGATGCCAAGTTCGCGACAGGTGGGCAAAATCATATCTTCGATACCCCGCGAGATCAGCGAATATTCGATCTGCAGATCTACGATCGGATGAACGGCCGAGGCCCGGCGCAAGGTCTCCGCGCCGACTTCCGACAGGCTGATGTGACGGACGAAGCCAGCCTTCACCATGTCGGCGATAGCACCGACCGTCTCTTCGATCGGCACCATCGGATCGAGCCGCGCCGGGCGATAAATGTCGATATAGTCGAGGCCGAGGCGGCGCAGCGTATAGGCGAGAAAATTCTTCACAGCCATCGGGCGGCTATCGAAGCCGAGCCAGCCATTCGCCGGGTCGCGCAGGCCGCCGAATTTCACACTGACCTGAAAGCGGTCGCGCGGTACATTCTTCACTGCCTCGCCGATCAGCATTTCATTATGGCCCATGCCGTAGAAATCGCCGGTATCAAGAAGTGTTACGCCTGCTTCGAGCGCGGCATGGAGCGTGGCTATGCTCTCCGAGCGATCCGAAGGACCGTAAAGGTCCGACATGCCCATGCAGCCGAGACCAAAGGCGGAGACGCGCGGCCCGGCCTTACCCAATTGTAGAATTTCCATCTGTGAACCCCTTTTCGAGACGCCATTGCCGACGGCCGAAAGGTGGGGTTTGGTGCTCTGTACGATAATCCGTTCTTTTGAAAACAGCCTGTGCTAAAAATAAAACAATGGCTGACACGGATCTTGCTGATCTCGATGCGTTCACGGCCGTCGCGCAGGCGCGCAGCTTTCGCGGCGCCGCCAAGTTGCGCGGTGTTTCGGCCTCGTCCTTGAGCGAGGCTTTACGGCGACTTGAGGCACGGCTCGGGGTCAGGCTTCTCAATCGGACGACGCGCAGCGTCACGCCGACAGAAGCCGGCTTGCATCTGCTTGAGCGGCTTGCGCCGGCCCTCGATGAGATTTCGGGTGCGCTCGATGCGGTCAACAGTTTTCGTGACAGCCCGCGCGGCACGTTGAAGCTCAATGTGCCGACGATTGTCGCGCGCGAAATCCTGCCGCCGATCGCGACGCGTTTTCTCATCGCCAATCCGGACGTCACCCTTGATGTGACGGCGAGCGATGCGTTTATCGATGTGCTTGCCGCGGGCTTCGATGCGGGAATCCGTTACGACGAGCGGCTCGAAAAGGATATGATCGCCATACCGATCGGCCCACGCGTCCAGCGTTTCGTGCTGGCGGCGTCGCCCGCCTATATCGCGGCTCGTGACGCGCCGAAGGAACCGCGCGAGATCTTGGATCATGCCTGTATCCGGCATCGCTTTCTAAGCGGCGTCATCATCTCGACTTGGGAATTCGAGCGCGATGGCGAGACCATCCGTGTCAGCCCCGAAGGGCCGATGATCGCCTCGGCGGCCGAACTCGAGATCGGCGCCGCGCTTGCGGGCCTCGGCCTCATCTATTCATTCGACGAATTTCTGCGGCCTTATATCGACAAGGGGCAGCTCGTCGAGCTTCTGCCCGACTGGTCGCCGCACTTTTCCGGGCCTTTTCTCTATTATCCCAGCCGGAGGCACATGCCGGCGCCGCTCAGGGCTTTTGTCGATTTCATCAAGACGCGGTGAGGAATTGGGCGTTGCGCGATGTCCGGTTCGTGCGGCACGATCCTGTGATTCATCGGCAAATCTTTCAACCGTCATGGCCGGGCTTGTCCCGGCCATCCACGTTTAGACCCGGGACAAGCCCGGCCATGACGCCCCCTTTAGATGATTCCACCGCTTTATTTCAAATCGAGCGCATTCGTCATGTCGGGAGCGGCGGCATCGCGGGTGCCGAGGGGTGCGAGCCCATAGCGGGTCTCGATCAATTTCAGAATCGCGGTCGTGTCATAGTCCGTATGATCGATGAAGCCCTTTTTCGCGAAAGGCGAAATGACCAGCGTCGGCACGCGCACGCCAGGACCCCAACGGTCTTTCTTGGGCGGTGCGACGTGATCCCAAAGCCCGCCATTCTCATCGTAAGTGATGATGATGAGCGTGTCCTTCCACAGAGGACTCTCTTCGAGGAGCTTGACGAGATCGGCGGCGTAGCGCTCCGAGGCGAGAACCGTCGAATAGCCAGGATGTTCGTTGAATTCGCCAATCGGCTTGAAGAAGCTCACAGCCGGAAGCTCGCCCTTCTCGATCCCGGCGGTGAAATCGAGCCCATCCTTCAGATGCGCTTTGCTGTCTTCGGTGCCGTTAGCATAGCGGCTGAAGAAGGCAAAGGCCTGATGATGGAATTGAAACAGTGGATCGGCCTTGCCGGCGACCGCATCGTTCCAGCCGCCGGAATACCAGGCCCAGGTCACGCCCTTTTCGGATAGTCGGTCGCCGATGTTCGGCATGTCTTGTGGCGGCAAAAGCTTCGCGTCCGGAACAGAGGCCGCATGCGGCCCGAGCTTCGGCTGCAATGTATTCACCGCATAGAAATCCGGCGTCACGGCATTATCGGCTTTGTCGCTTGTGATCACGCCATTTTCATCGAGCGTGGAGATGAGATCCGCAGGCGCGTTCTCGAAACGCGGGGTACAGGCGCAAACCGTCCAGAAATGGTTGAGGAACGAGCCGCCGAACGCCGCATGGTAAAAGTGATCCATCAGCACATAGCGCTTGGCATAATCCCACAACGGAAATTTGCTGCCATCATATGTGCTCATGACGAGGCCGCCGGCATCCGACCAAATGGCGAACTTTTCCATCTTGCCGTCGTCGATCTGCAATTGTTCGTGATAAAAACGATGCACGAGATCGCCCGTGGTCTGTTCCGGCCCGACAAAAGGTTCAGCGCGAAACGGTGCATTCGGCAGGCTGGCGGGAAAGCGCGCGTCGACGATCGGCACTTTCGGATTGGTGTTCATCACCGGCGGCAGGGTTTCGAGCACCTTGCCGTCTTTGCCGACCTGCGTCGCCGCTGGGCCGGCATTGGCGAGACCATCGGCGCCGGGAAACAATCCGTAGAGATTGTCGAAGCTGCGATTTTCGAGATAGAGCACGATGATATGATTGATCTTGTCGAGGCCGGGGACGGGCTTTGGCGCGTCCTGTGCGGCGGCGGAGGGCGCTCCCAAAGGGATACTGGCGAGAAATAAACCTAAGGCGAAACACCCTGAAAGCTGCTTAATCATCGAAAAGTCTGTTGCCCTTTTTAACAATATTCAAGCTTAGCAGGCGAAGTCTGCGCTTCTGTGACAGGCAAATGTTGCTATATTGTTCCGGTTGAGGAGCCGATGGCTGAGGATCAGAACGGACCTGTACGTCTTATCGAGGACGAGAAAACCAGCGACCGCTTCCTGGTCTACGGCACCGAGAAGGGCTTGCGGTTAGACATTCAATATGCGGGTGAAACACTTTGGATGACCCAAGCGCAGATCGGCCAGCTTTTCGGCCGTGATATATCAACAATTTCAAGGCATATCGCCAATATTTTGGAAGAAGGCGAGCTAGACGAAGAGAGTTCTTTGCAAAAAGTGCAAACAACTCCAGGTAGACCGGCAACGCTTTATAGCCTCGATATGGTGATTTCGGTCGGGTACCGCGTCTCATCCGCTCAGGCCACGGTTTTTCGGCGTTGGGCGACCGGGGTTCTGGTTCAATTTGCGAAAAAAGGGTTTGTCGTCGATTCGCAGCGGCTAAAGCAGCCGGATAATGCGGGGCGTATTGCCGAACTCAGAGAGATCATCAGAGACATTCGCTCTGACGAGGCGAACGTCTATCGCGAGCTCCGAGCCATTTGCGCGATGTGCCAGGATTATGACGGGACGACGGATAAAGCCCGCTCTTTTTATCAACACACGCAAGCAAAGCTTGTTTACGCGGTCGTGTCTCACACCCCCGCCGAAATCATTGCCCAGAGAGCCGATCACTCAGTTCAAAACATGGGTCTTCAAAGCTGGCCGGAAGACAATATCCGCAAACAAGACGTGACTGTTTCAAAGAATTACCTGAGCGAAGCAGAGATCAAAGAGCTTAATAGGCTTACCACAATCCTTCTGGATATTTTTGAAGACCAATTGGATTTGGGACGGATCGTCGTCATGACGGATGCGCAAACTTTACTCGACCAGCAGCTTGCGCAACTCGGACGGGCTCTGTTGAAAGGCGGAGGCTCGACTAAAGCAGCGGATGCAAAGAAGAAAGCTGAAGAGCAATACGAAATTTTCGATAAGACACGAAAGATCGCACGCCAGCGCGAAGCCGACGAGCGCATCGCAGAATTGGCGAAAGAAGCGAAGTCACTTCCCAAAAAACGAAAGAAGACCTAGGCCGTAGTGACGATTTAGTTATTTGAGCCAAATGGCGATTGCGGCGATTTTGACGAAGCCTGCAAAGTTGGCAAGGAGCTTGTCGTAGCGGGTTGCCACCCGCCTGAACTGCTTGAGCTTGTTGAAGAACCGCTCGA
>JAATEW010000130.1 GCA_015655535.1 Hyphomicrobiales bacterium
CAAACATATGACTTTGGATTATCCAACTCGGGATTACCCAACTTGGGCCTGCCCAAGTTGGGTTTTTTGAAAGGTTCAAGTTGGGCAAGCCCGACGTGAGCTAACCCAAAAGCATCATGACCAGATGCGCAAGCCGATCGGGCACAAGTACCGTCGAAAGGCCGATCTTTAAAAAAAGCGCCAAGCTTTGAAATCAGATCAAGCGCGCAAAAAGCGGAAATGCCTCACTCGCCTGCCCGATCCGGCATGAGCCCGATCAAGCCCGGCGAGGAGGCGAGGCGACCGGCGATCCCGAATGATCCGCAAGCTCTGCGGCAACGGCGATCTCCGATCGTCTCTTCCTTGTCTTCCGCGAATTCAAGCCGACTCCGGCACAACCGGTGCTGGGGCCTTCGGCTTACGGGTCGACTTGCGGACGGCCTTTTTCGCCGGCGCCTTGCGGGCGGACGACTTCTTCACAGCGGACTTCTTCACAGCGGACTTCTTCACAGCAGACTTTTTGGCTGCGCTCTTTTTCGCTGCCGTCTTCTTTGTAGCCGACTTTTTGGTCGCCGACTTCTTGGTCGCAGCCTTCTTCGTGGCCGTCTTCTTCACGGCGGCGATTTTCTTCGTCGCTGTCTTGCGAACGGCTTTCTTGGCCGTGCTCTTCTTAGCCGCGGTCTTCTTCGCGGGCTTACGCTTGGTGGTTGCCTTCACCATCTTTAGTCCCCTTTGCTATTTCGTCAGCCGCATCTTTGTGCCGACAAGAGGCCTAAGTAGCGTAGCGTGGTTAATCAGTCGTGCAAGTAGTGCTTTATCAATTAGCGTCGAATCCTGGTCTTTCGATGCTTGATATAGGCGCTCGAACGACCTTCGAACATCACTCTTCATTGTCCAAAGACCGTCTCATCTAGGGCTATATCGCGCATTGATTCCGATCCAATGGATGCAAGGTAAAAGCATGCCTTCAATGTATCGAAGATCGCTTGCGAAGCACATCGCATAGGCCTTGATCAAGTTCTTTCTCACATTTGAAAACAATTGTTTTTGCACAATAAAATTGTGTTTCGATGCGACGCGCAAAGGCTTGAATGAGGCCGGCATTAACTGCATGCGAAGCCATCGCAAAACGTCCCGCTTGATGATGATCGGCGCAAGATCAAGCCATGTTGAGGCGCCGTTTCGATGCGTAATCGAGCCATCAAATGCAACGCTCGACAAGCGTCCGAACGCGGCCGTAAAGGCCGCAAAAATTTTTCATGTGGGAAATAAAAAAAATGCTGTTCGAGCGGCATCGAGCACGCTTCATCGCGCAAAAATGAGCAAATCAAGCGAATCGCTTTGTGATTCGGAGCGCCGATTTCGTGCCCGATCGAGCGCGAAGAGGCACGGAATTTTGCCGATGCACGGATCTCGCAGTCGTTCCAAGAGCCGGCTGAAGAGCCGCTTAGGACTTTCGGCAGCGTCGATATGAAGGCGCGATGGGCCCATCGCGCGAGCGATGGACCCAGCGAAATGCTCGAATGTCAGATGCCGAGTTTAGCTTTCAGGAGATCGTTGACGGCCTGCGGATTGGCTTTGCCGCCAGTCTGTTTCATGACCTGGCCGACGAACCAGCCGAGCATGGAAGGCTTGGCTTTCGCCTGCGCGACCTTATCCGGATTGGCAGCGATGATCTGATCGACCGCCACCTCAATGGCGCCCAGATCGGTCACCTGCCGCATGCCGCGCGCTTCGACAAGCGCCGCCGGATCGGCGCCTTTCTCCTCGGAGATAATGAGCGCCAGCACATCCTTGGCGATCTTGCCGGAGATCGTGCCGTCGGAAATGAGATCAACGATGCCCGCGATCTGCGCCGGGGTGATATGGGTCTGATAGAGTGGCACGCCGATCGAATTGGCGTAAGCCGCGACGTCGCCCAAGATCCAATTGGCGACGGCCTTGGCGTCGCGCGCCTTGCCGCCATGCTTAACGGTTGCCTCGTAGAAATCCGCCGTCTCGCGATCCGCGACGAGCACGCCGGCGTCATAGGCGGGCAGCCCATAGTCCGCCATGAAGCGCGCTTTCTTGGCGTCCGGCAGCTCCGGCAGATCGGCGGCCAAGGCATCGACATAGGCCTGATCGAATTCGAGCGGCAGAAGATCGGGATCGGGAAAATAGCGATAGTCATGCGCTTCTTCCTTGGAGCGCATGGACCGCGTCTCGCCCTTGCCCGGATCGAAGAGCCGCGTCTCCTGGTCGATCTTGCCACCGTCTTCCAAAATGCCGATCTGGCGGCGCGCCTCGACCTCGATCGCCTGGCCGATGAAGCGGATCGAATTCACGTTCTTGATTTCGCAGCGCGTGCCGAAGGGCTCGCCCGGCCGCCGCACCGAGACATTCACGTCGGCGCGCAAACTGCCCTGCTCCATATTGCCGTCGCAGGTGCCGAGATAGCGCAGGATCGTGCGCAGCTTGGTGACATAGGCCCGGGCCTGCTCGGACGAGCGCATGTCGGGCTTCGACACGATCTCCATCAAGGCCACGCCAGACCGGTTGAGATCGACGAAAGATTCCGTCGCCGACTGGTCGTGGAGCGATTTGCCGGCGTCCTGCTCAAGGTGCAGGCGCTCGATCCCAACCTCGATCTGCTCGGTCGGCGAAACATCGACGATGACGATGCCTTCGCCCACGATCGGGGTCTTGTACTGAAATATCTGATAGCCCTGCGGCAGGTCGGGATAGAAATAATTTTTGCGATCGAAGGTCGAACGCAGATTGATATGCGCCTTCAGGCCGAGGCCGGAACGCACCGCCTGCGCCACGCATTCCTCATTGATCACGGGCAGCATGCCGGGCATGGCCGCGTCAACCAGCGAAACGTTGCTGTTTGGATCATTGCCGAAGGTCGTCGAGGCGCCGGAAAAGAGTTTCGAGCGCGAGGTCACCTGGGCATGGGTCTCGATGCCGACGATGACTTCCCAATCGCCGGTCGCGCCCTTGATGAGGTTTGACGGTTTGACGTGTGTGTTCATCGATGCAATCCCTAACAGTCCATAACCCCACCCGTCAGCTTCGCTGACACCCTCCCCTGGAGGGGAGGGATACGCGCCCGGGCTTCGTGGTAGATGGTTTCAACGACCCCATCCAAATTTTCATTCACTTCATTATTCCAGAACCGGAGCACTTTGAAGCCCGCAGTTGCGAGCCGCAGATCACGCTCCGCGTCCCTTCGCAAATGACCTTCTTCACCATGCTGCGCACCGTCGATCTCGACGACCACCTTTGATTTCAGACAGGCAAAATCGACGATATAGCCTTCGCGTGGCACTTGCCGCCGAAAATGCAGGCCCTGATCTTTCAAAGCGCGCAGATGGACCCATAGCTTCACCTCCTGCGGCGTCATCCTCTTGCGCAGGACCCGGGCGATCTCGTTCGCCATTACTTCCTCATATAGGCAATCCTTACACCTCAGAAAGACTATCAGTTTTCCTGGATCTGGGAGCGCTAATCCCTCCCCTGAAGGTGAGGGTGGCTTGCGAAGCCAGCCGGGTGGGGTCGAAGATGGCTGAAGTAACACCCCATCCGCCCTGCTTCGCAGGGCACTTTCCCCTTTCAGGGGAAGGATTAGCGCCTACCTGCTCGTATTATGCCCACCATTTCGCCACTTGCGGCAGTTTCGGCGCCGATTGCTCGATGATATCCGCCACCGAAAACAAAGTTTCCTCGTCGAAGGCGCGGCCGATGAGTTGCAGCCCAAGCGGCAGGCCTTCCGACGAGAGGCCGGCGGGCACTGCGATGCCGGGCAGGCCCGCCATATTCACCGTCACCGTGAATATGTCGTTCAAATACATTTCGATCGGATCGGCCGAACTTTTCTCGCCGAGGCCGAAGGCGGCCGACGGCGTCGCCGGCGTCAGGATCGCATCGACGCCCGCCGTGAAGGCCGTCTCGAAATCGCGCTTGATGAGCGTGCGGATCTTCTGCGCCCGCACATAATAAGCATCGTAATAGCCGGCAGACAGCACATAGGTGCCGATCATGATGCGGCGCCGCACTTCCTTGCCGAAACCCGCCGCGCGGGTGTTCTCATACATGGAAGCGATATCTTTGCCGGGCACGCGCAAGCCGTAGCGCACCCCGTCATAGCGCGCGAGATTGGACGAAGCCTCAGCCGGCGCCACAATATAATAAGCAGGCAAAGCATAGCGCGTATGCGGCAGCGAAATATCGACGATCTCGGCGCCCGCGTCTTTCATCCAGGCGATGCCCTGCTGCCAAAGATTTTCGATCTCGGCCGGCATGCCGTCCAATCTATATTCCTTCGGAATGCCGATCTTCATGCCCTTGATCGAACGGCCAAGCGACGCTTCATAATCGGGCACCGGCAGATCTATAGAGGTCGTATCCTTCGCATCGACGCCGGCCATCGACCGCAGCATGATCGCCGCATCGCGCACGGTGCGGGCAATCGGTCCGGCCTGATCGAGCGATGAGGCGAAGGCGACCATGCCCCAGCGCGAACAGCGGCCATAGGTCGGCTTGATGCCGACCGTGCCTGTAAAAGCCGCGGGCTGGCGGATCGAGCCGCCCGTATCCGACGCCGTGGCGGCAAGACAAAGATGCGCCGCGACCGCCGCGGCCGATCCGCCCGACGATCCGCCGGGCGTCAAGGGCTTGGTGTCGCCGGCACGCCGCCAGGGCGAAATCACCGGCCCAAAATAAGATGTCTCGTTCGATGAGCCCATGGCGAACTCGTCCATGTTGAGCTTGCCGAGCATATTGGCGCCGTCGCGGAAGAGGTTCGACGAGACGGTCGATTCATAAGGCGGCACGAAGCCTTCGAGCATGTGGCTGCCGGCCGTCGTCTGCACGCCCTTGGTGCAATAGAGATCCTTGATGCCGAGCGGCAGGCCTTCGAGCGGCCGTGCCTCGCCCTTGGCGATCTTTTCATCCGACTGCACGGCGGCAGCGAGCGCGAGCTCCGGCGTCTCGACGATGAAAGCGTTCAAGGCGCGTGCCTTCTCGATCGCGTCGATATGGGCCTTGGCGAGGTCGACGGCGGAGATTTGCTTTTGCTTCAGCGCGTCGCGCGCGCCGGCGAGGGTGAGGTCGG
>JAATEW010000332.1 GCA_015655535.1 Hyphomicrobiales bacterium
CGCGGGCGGAATTATTATCCGCAAGACATAGAGCATACGGTGCAATTGACCGATGAGGCCTTGCGTCCGGGCTTCGGTGCCGCCTTCACCATCGTTGAGGCCGAAGAACAGGAAAAGCTCGTCATCGTTCAGGAGGTGGAGCGGACGCAGCGTCATCGCACCGACCTGCCCGATATCGCCGGAACGATCCGCGAGGCCGTGGCCGAAGCGCATGATCTCTCGGTTCACCGCATCATTCTCGTCCCGCCCGGCGTGGTGCCGAAAACGACGAGCGGCAAGATCCAGCGCCGGTTGACGCGGCAGCTCTGGCAGGACGGCGCGCTCGACATATTGCATCAGTTATAGCGCGCGATATAGGCGTGCACATAAGTCTCGAAATCCATGACCTTCCCATGGACTTGATAGGTGCGGTCCGGCGTCACCCATGTCATGCCGAGCGCTTCCGCGATCTTCGGATGAACCGGCGATTGGATCGTTTGAAGTTCGTCAAGTTCCGGCATAGGCTGCGAAGCCGCGTCGATCTTCGAAGCGGCGAGCACATAATCGAGCAGCATGGCGAGTAGAGAGCCGCACGGGCGGTTGACCGTGTAGAACAATTGGCTTTCGCGAAACCCGTCGAGAATGGTCTTGCCGATCGCCGTACCGAACCGCGCATCCAAAGCCTCGAGCCGCCGCGCCTCGAAATCCAGGATGCGGTGGGGTGCGACAAGACCAGGCACGTCGAGGCGCAGATAGGCCTCGAACCGCGCCTGCGGGTCCGGCACCAGCTTGCGCAATTTGCCGAGCGCGCCATCGTAATAGGTCGTCGTATGCACGGAGGGATCGTCGAGGCCGCGCGCATGCGCGTCGCGCAATCCGTTGAAGTCGTCATAGGGCCAAGGCGCGGCGAACCAGATGACCGGAAAGCGGATGATATTGGCCGAAGCCGGGATCGCTTCGCGTAACGTATAATCCTCGAAGTTTTTCACGTCCTGCACGAGCAGATCGTCGCATTGTGCGAGTTGCGCCGCGGCCGTTGCGCGGTCTGCCTCTGGTACGTCGAAGAAATGATAGAAGGAGGTGATGCCGGCCGGCGCCACGCGGCTGAAGGCGCGATGCAAAAGCTCGGTTTGGCAATTGCCGATGAAGCCTATGGTACGCTGTCTGTCTCTTTGCGATCCGCCCGGTCTGTCGGATACAGAACTTAGGCCGGTCTCTCTCTCTATTTGCTCCATGACCACTCCCGGCGCTTTGTCTGCTCATACATCGCGTCTGTTCGAGCGTCCAATGGTGACCTCATCAAGGCAAACGGCACGGGCTTCAGACGAAGCCCGTGCCGCCGATCCCCCCAAGAATGATTTTAATAAGGCTGCACCACGCAGGAAGCGTAAGCCGCGCTCAGCGAGGCGATGGCCTGGGAGACGGCCGCCTGCTGCTCCGGGGTCGTGTAAGCGACGCCGGTGAAGGCGAATTGATTAGAGGTCTGGAGGCCTTGCAATACGGCCGTCGCCACGGTCGGATTGGCCGCGATGGAGGCAAATCCACGACGCGCCGTGCAGGCACAGACGGCGGCTGGCGGCGCGCCGGGCGAAACGCTTGCAACAATATGTTCGCAAATCGGCATGAAGCGCCGCAAATAGGCCTGTGCCTCCGCGCCTTGCGTTGCGCCGGCAGTCAAAGCCGCTGCGAATGAAAGAAGACTAAGACCACGGATAATTGATTTCATGAAATTTACTCCTTGCATCTCCTCTCCCCTCGAACAAATTATCATGAAATGACCGAAACGCATCCGGTAAATCACGAGGATGGGCGCACCCGCTGCCAATGGCCGGGCACCGATCCGCTCTATATCGCCTATCATGACGAGGAATGGGGCGGGCCCGAATATGACGATCGCGCGCTCTTCGAAAAACTCGTGCTCGATGGCTTCCAGGCCGGGCTTTCGTGGATCACCATTCTGCGGCGGCGCGAGGCGTTCCGGAAAGCCTTCGATGGATTCGCGCCCGAGAAAATCGTGCGCTACAGCGACAAGAAGATCGAGAAGCTGATGGGCAATGCGGAGATCATCCGCAACAGAGCGAAGATCGTCGGCACGGTGAGTTCAGCCAAGGCCTATCTCGACATCCAGAAGGAAGGTGGCTTTTCGAATTATCTTTGGAGCTTCGTCGATGGAAAGCCCATTCAAAGCGACTTCCGCCATCACAAGGAGATTCCGGCCAAAACCGAACTGTCGATCAAAATGTCGAAGGATCTGAAGAAGCGCGGCTTCGCCTTTTGCGGACCGACGATCGTCTACGCGTTTTGCCAGGCCGTCGGCATCGTCAACGATCATGTCGAAAGCTGCTTCCGCTGCGCGGAATGCCGGAAGCTGGCGCGTTAGGGGTCATACGGGCCTTCTTCGGACCAATCGCGACAGAAAGTTTTCATCGCTTCGCCACGATTGACCGCTAAGCTTTCGGACATCAGACACAATCGATTTGCTTGGCGGACATGGCACTGACGAAGAAAAATCTCATTTTAGTCGCCGCTCTCGTCCTTGGAGCGATCAGCCTCGCCACGGCGGCCTATGTTCGTCTCTTCATTGGTCAATATCCTTTCTATGCGCTTGCCAATCACGGCGGAAGCCTGTGGCTGCCGCTCGACACGAACAGTAGTTTAATGTCTGCTTCGATGCGTCTTGCCCTTAACGGCACGCTCGAAGCAAATCCCGGAGCCTTCGAATGGAAGACAATCGGGCGGGGATTTGAAGTTTCGGAACTGCCCGTGCTTGCCAAAGGCAGGGAGGTCGACCACATCCTTCTCGCGCGCATCGACCCTATGTTTTACCGATTTGAAGTCCACAATGCGCCGAGCGGCGACATACTGATCGACGACTGGACGAAACGTCTCGGCGCCGTTCTCATCGTCAATGGCAGCTATTACGCGCCGAGCGGCGAACCTGATACGCCCTTGCTCAGCAATGGCACCCTGCTCGGACCCAAGGACTACGACGCGAAATCCGGCGCTTTCGTCGCCTCTCAAAGCTTTACCGGAATCCGCGACCTCGCCAATCAAGATTGGAAAAGCGCCTTCGCCGACGCTGATAATGCCATGGTTTCCTATCCCTTGCTCATTTTGGATGGGAAAAGCCATATGAGCCACGGCAGCCGTTGGCTCGCCAATCGCAGCTTCGTCGGCCAAGATGGTGAAGACCGGATCATCATCGGCACGACGACCGATGCGTTTTTCTCGCTTGAGCGGCTCGCGACATTTCTCTGCGAGGCGCCGCTCGGCTTGAAAATTGCGCTCAATCTTGATGGCGGCCCAGTCGCCAGTCAGGAAATCTCGCTCAACGGCTACGAACGGAAAACCTACGGGCGATGGGAGGCGCAAGTCGACGACGATAAGGTGCGCTTGCTGACCTGGGCCTATAATGACAAATGGGGGCTGCCCATTGCCCTTGCCGTGAAGGCCAAATAGCATCGGGTTGGCAAAGCGACAAAGCAATCCTGCAAAGGTGGGAGTGACGCCCCGGATTGCTTCGCCATAGCCAGTTGTTTGCGACGGACGTCGCTTGCGATCTCGCTGTCGCGATAGATCGCCAGCGATGCAACGCTCTATGGCTCGCAATGACAGCCGAATAAATCAGCGTCGATCTATTCGCTTATTCCGCCGCTTGCGCCAGCGTCTCCGCATATTCCGGCGCGAGATCGAGGCCGCGGAAGATCGAGCAGCGGATGAACACGTCGGACGTCGGCTTTACATTTTTATGGCTGCAGAATTTCGCCGTGAGCTTGGTGAGACCCTTGATGTCGCGGCCGGTCGCGGTCGGGAACATATAGACAAGATCGTCCAGCAACTTCGGCTCGACCGGCAGTTGGAATTGCTCGGTCATGACTCCCCAGATGCGCCGCCGTGCGTCCGCCACCGGCGGATGGAATTTGATCATGGCGATGCAGCGCGACACTATGGCCTCGTCGATGTCGTCGACACGGTTCGTCGTCATGAACAACAGGCCGTTAAAATATTCGAGAACGCGCAAGAACACGCCGACGACGGCGTTGGTCGCGATATTGTCGTCGCGCTTCTTGATATAGACGTCGGCCTCGTCGATCAGCATGATCGCCCCCCAGCGCTGGGCGCGCGTCAGCACGTCTTTCAAGGCGGTTTCCATCGCCGCCACATTGAGGCCGAGCTGGCCGGAATGGACGCGGTAGAGCGGTCGCTTGATGATTTCCGAATAGACCTCGGCGGTGAGCGTCTTGCCGACACCCGCTGGTCCGCAGCAAAGCACCGTCGTGCCGCCCGACTTGCCGGCCACGATATCGTCCATGAGGACATCCATCTCGGCCGTCAGAATGTCGATCAGATCGGTCTGCTCGCGCGGCAGAACCAGCTTGTCCTTCAATTCCGGCTTATATTCGTAAGGCTGCATATCTTCGACATGCACCCAGATATAGTGATGCAATTCGAGGTGGAACATCAGCACGAAGGCGTGGATCGGCAGGGTCGTGAACATCCCCTTCGGGATTTCCTTCTGCGATTCCTCGACTTCGTCCTCATTGTCGTATCTGTCGCTTTTCTTGGCCTTGCGCAGATAAGTGCCAAGAATATCGCCCGTGGCATCCATGGTGAGCTGGCGTTGGGTCAGAATGCCTTCGTCATTGACGAGGCGCGCCGGGGTGCCGCTGGATGAAAGAACGATCACATCCTTGCGGGTCCAATCCGTATCGCGGTGGGTGGAATTCGGGTCATCGGCGTAAAAGCCTGTGCCATTGGCCGAGAATTGAGTGCCGTATTGCGCCCGCCAATCGAAATATTTTTCGGTGGTCGCATCATATTCGGCGAGAAGGGCCGGCGTTTCCTTGAGGAAGCCCTTCATGGCGAAAATCTGCGGAATGGTGCGACCGACGATTTCCGGCCCTTGAATACGAACGGTCTGTGTTGTGACGGAGCCTTTGACGTTAGCCTTCAATTCCAAAAAGATCTTGGCGGAAGTGTCATCTGCGGGCGGCGTGTAATCGAGACGCGTCAGCACATAGGGCAAGGGACGGTTGGTAATGGCCGTGGTGAAAAGCCATCCTCTGACACCATCCTTGATGAGCCAGCGTGCGATCGCCGGGACCACATCTTCCAATTCATCCGCGGTGAAGGTTTTGCCACCCTCGCTCAAAGCTGCATGCAAAGTTTTGAGTTGTGCCGCCCGAAGCTTCAGTCCGGGTCCACCGGCCTCAAAAAGATCGGCAAGGAAGGCCATCTGGTCCAATTTGAGATGAGTGGCAGGAATCTCGACCTTATTTCCGAACCGCAATTGGTCCTTCAGCGGTGCAAGCTCCGGAAATTGCGCGACCAGGGTTTCGACAAAGGGTCGCTCGATCTGAAGGTTCATCATCTTCTCCAACGAAGGTCGCTCGGCCGGCGTCAGACGGAACCGACCAAAAGTTAGGCAACGGTTGCCGTCTAGCTACCCGTGTCTGCCACGCGGGCCGCATCCAATGCCGTGAGCGTTTGTCCAAGTCCGTACGGGCACGATGAGCAAGCAATTGATGTGCCGTGTAAGCGCGGGGCGTCTCGTGACATTTCCGCGAAGCGGTCTTTACCTTGATCTGAGGCAAATAATCTTTTGGGACCAATCGTTGTGTAAATATTTTATTTGATCGCGCGCCCCATACGCCGCGGGGTGGGTGAAATCCAAAGGAGAAAGGTTTACATTCCAGCCGGAATGACGCCCCCGTCCCCCTCCCGCCGTCCCCGCGCGACCGATGCGCCCAAAGCGACCGCGCTTCCAAAGGCACCCGCGACTCGCGCCTGGGTCCGCCTGCCTTCCGGCAAGAGGCTCGATCTCCTCAATCCGACGCCGCTCGATTGGGAGGATGAAGACCTCGCCATCGGTCTTGCACGCACCTATCGCTGGGGCGGCCATTCGGCCTGGCCTTTGCCGCTTTCAGTGGCGCAGCATTCGCTCTTCGTGCTGGCGCTGCATCGTCTCGAACAAGGCGAGGACGATCCGCGCGCGGATCTGCGTGAGCTTCTCCACGATGCCGACGAAGGCCTGCTCGGCTTCGACTGCATTTCCGTCGTGAAGCCCTTTCTCGGCGAGGGATTCCAAAAACTCACCGCGCAATTGCAGACCGCTGTTTTCCTGCGCTATGGCATTTCCGACTGGACAGGCGAACAAAAGCGCAAGCATAAAAAAGCCGATCGTATCGCCGCCGCGTCGGAGGCCGTCCATGTCGTCGGCTGGACAAAGACCGAGGTGCGCAACACCTTGCGCATTCCTCACGAATCTCTGACTTTCGATCCGCTCGTCGCGATCTATGGTGGGACGCCTTGGGAGCCTTGGGCGCCCGGGCTTGCCGCCGAGAGGTTTCTCATGGAGCTTTCGCGTCTGTTGAAAGCCGCAGCTTAGATTGTTTTTGAGAAGATGACCCCGCCCTTATGAAAAAACTGCCCATCGCCGGCCTTTTGAGTTTCAACAGCGGCTTCGTCGATACGGTCGGCTTTTTCGGCCTCCAAGGTCTTTTCGCGGCGCATGTCACCGGAAACTTCGTGACGATGGGCTCGACCCTCGTCTTCGGCACGCAGGGCATTATCGGCAAGCTTCTCGTTCTGCCCGAATTCGTTGTGATGGTAATCCTCACACGATGGGCCGGGCTCTATCTTTCGGCGCGCAAATGGCCGGTCCTGCGTCCGATACTGTCACTCGACCTTCTTTTCCTCATCGGCTTTTTCGTTCTTGCCAATGTCTATGGGCCTTTTGCCGATGCCGATTCGCCGGCGGCACTGGCCGCGAGTTTCACCGCCGTCGCCGCGATGGCCGTCTTGAACGCCGTACAGCGCGTTCATCTGACCGATGTCCCGCCGATCACGATCATGACCGGCAATACGACACAGGTCGCGCTGGATGCGGCCGATCTCATGCGCGGCCTCGATCCGGACAAGAAAGCTGTGGTGCGCATGCGGTTTCTGCGCACGATCAACAGTATTTTCTTCTTCTTCACCGGCTGCGCCGCCGCGATCCTCATGCATTTCCATTTCGGCTTTTGGGACCTCGGCCTGCCGGTCGTCATCGGCCTTGTCTGCGTGATCCTCAGCCACGATTGAGCCGCTGAGAAGCGGTTCGCAGAACAAGTCCTTTTATACGACATTGGCTTTGGCGCAGAGTGGCAACCCTTGGCGCTTTGGTTTAGATTCAGTTTCAATTCAATTTTAGAAGTCGATTTAAATGGCGGCCTTCGTGATCTTGTTATCTCTTTTGTTCGTGATCGCGTTTGTACTCGGTCCGATCGGTTTTTTTCTGACGCTCGGCGCACGGACAAGGCTCGCTAAAACCGAGGGGCAGCTCAATAGAGCGGAGACGCGGCTCGCCAAAGCTGAACGTCAGATTGTCGATCTTCGACAGGTCTCACGTGATCTGCAACTGCGGGCGGCGGCCGATGCCGCCTTGGCGCGCATCCCCGTACCGGAACCTGTACCGCCGCCCGCAGAAACCACAGAGCCGGTCGAAGAACCGCAGCCCATGCCGACCGGAGACATTTCCGCTTCGCCGCAACCTCTGGAAGAACCGGAAGCCGCGCCACCGCCTGTTGAACCCATCACTTTGCAAGCTGAGCCCGTCGAGGAACCGCGGTCTGCTCCGCTGCCCGAGCCCCCGCCCTTGCCGCCGCGTGCCGCCGCTGCGCCGCCACGGGCCTCGCTCGAAGAAACATTGGGAACCGGTTGGGCGGTCTGGATCGGCGGCATAGCGCTCGGTCTCGGCGCCCTGCTCCTCGTGCGCTATTCGATCGAACAGGGCTGGTTCGGCCCCGGCGCGCGCGTCCTGCTGGGGCTTGCCTTGGCCGCAGCCTTGATCGCTGCCGGCGAATATTTGCGCCGCCACGATCCGGCCCGAAATTTACCCTTCGCCCAGGACAGACCGCTGCCATCGGAAATTCCGGCCGTACTCACATCGGCCGGAACCGTCGCGGCCTTCGGGGCGATCTATGCCGCCCATGCGCTCTATGGATTCATCGGACCGGCTTTCGCCTTCGTGGCACTCGGCGCGGTAGGATTGGCGGCCATGCTCGCCGCCGCCTTGCACGGACCGGCCCTCGCGGGTCTTGGTTTGCTCGGCGCTTTGATCGCGCCGCTGCTCGTCCAATCTGATGCGCCGAACCCTTGGCCCGTCGCGCTCTATCTGACCGTCGTGATCGCCTTCGCCTATGCGCTTGCGCGGCTGCGCCTCTGGCTCTGGCTGGCGCTTTGCGCAGCGGCGGGCGGCTTCATATGGGGCTTCGTCCTTCTTGCCGGCCACACGATCGATTTTAAGGAAGCGGCGCTCGTCCACGGCGTAATCGAGACCCTCATGGCGACCGTCCTCTTCGCCATCGTCAATGGCGCGGGCACCGCCGATCAAGACGCGGAAAACGACCCTTTCGCGCTCTTCGTTTCGTCGGGTTTCGCCATCCTTGTTCTGATCGTCCTGAATACCCAAACCATCTCGGGCCAATTCGGCACAGGCTGGATTGTGGGCGCTGGCGCGACCATCGCCATCCTCGCCATCGGCGGACTGCTGGCCCCGACCGCCGCCGGTCTTCTTCTTGCCGCAGGCGTGATGCTGGCGCTCTGCCTGCTCATCTGGCCCGTCGCCGCCAACCTGCCGGTTTTTCCCTCGGATGCCTGGTTCCAGACCTGGCCGCATCCGAAGTCGGACTCGACCTTCGCGACCTTCGCAGGAATAGGCGCCGCAGGTCTCGCGCTTCTATCCGGCAAACGCCTCTTCGATGGCTTATCGCTGCGCGCACCTATCGCAACGATCTACGCGGGTGCCGCCGGTCTTATACCGCTCGCGGTGCTCGTCATCGCCTACATGCGGCTGGCGCATAGCGAGATCAATCTGCCTTTCGCCGTCATCGCAGGCGGGCTCGCTTTTGCCTTTCTGATCGCCGCCAATTTCTTCTTCAGCCGCGATGCCGCGCAGACGCATCCGATCCTTCGGCTCGGCCTCGGCGCCTTCGCATCGGCAGCCCTGGCCGCTTTGGCTCTTGGCCTCGTCTTTGCTCTCGATCGCGGCATGCTGACGGTCGCACTCGCACTCGCGGCTTTGGGCGCAGCTTTCGTCGACCGGCGCCTCGATATTGGCGCGCTCCGCTGGTGCGTCGCGGGGCTTGGCCTCATCATCGCCGCGCGGCTTCTCTATGAACCGCGCATCGTCGGCGCCGATCTTGGCACGACGCCGATCTTCAACTGGCTGCTTTGGGGCTATGGCGTGCCGGCGGCTGCCTTTGCAGTCGCTGCACAACTCCTGCACCGGCGAGGCCAGGATGTGCCGGTGCTCGTCGCGCAGGCGCTCAGCATTCTCTTTTTCGCGCTGCTCTTCTTTTTCGAGATCCGCCACGCGATCAACAATGGCGATCCCTTTGCCAAGACATCGAGCCTAATCGAGCAAGGGCTCTTCGCGACGGTGGCTTTCGGATTTTCCCTCGTGCTGACACGCCTCGATGTCACGCAGACGAGCCCGGTCTTGCGCTATGCGTCGCTGGGCTTCGGGATTATCTCCTTCGCGACAAGCCTTTTCGGTTTGCTCCTCTCCGAAAATCCGCTGTGGAGCGGCGAACCCCTTGAAGGCGGCTTCATCTTCAATTCGCTTTGGCTTGGCTATGGCCTGCCGGCCTTGATGGCGTTCTGGCTCGGGCGCGCCGCGCAAGGCATCAGGCCCGATTGGTATTGGCAGGGCGCGCGCGTCGCCTCATTGGTTCTCATCTTCGCCTTCCTCAACCTGGAGCTGCGGCACCTGTTTCAAGGCGCGGATCTGACCTGGATCGACTGGCACTATGGCCTCCCCGCACCTCGCCATACCACCGATACGGAGGTCTATTGCTATTCAGCGCTCTGGCTTTTGCTGTCGATCCTGTTTCTGGCCTATGGGCTCTGGCGCGCCTCGGTCGTCGCGCGTATTGCTTCGGCGGTCTTGATGCTGATGACCATTTTGAAAGTCTTTCTCTTCGATCTCAATGGCCTCACCGGCGTGATCAGAGCCTTGTCCTTCATCGGGCTCGGCCTTGTGCTGATCGGCATCGGCCTCGTCTACCAGAGACTGGTTTTCGCGCCGCGCCGGCCTTAGAGCTTGCCGCGTGAGCTCGCGCAGGAATTGATGTATAGGGACCCATGACCAAGCCTAAAAAAGAGCCGGATGTGACCGAGAAAAACACCGATATTGCCGCCCTGCCCTTCGAACAGGCCATGGCCGAGCTCGAAGGGATCGTCGAGCGGCTGGAAAAGGGATCGGTCGCGCTCGAAGAGTCGATTGCGATCTACGAGCGCGGCGAAGCGCTTAAGAAACATTGCGAGACGCTGCTGAAATCGGCCGAGCAGCGAATCGAAAAGATCACACTCGGCTCGGACGGCAAACCGACGGGCACGGAACCGCTCGACGTGGAATGACCGGTTCGGTTATATAATTCTTTTATATTGGAAAGGGTTTTGCTACATGGTTTCCCGACGTTTTCAAACGTTGGGAAGCAATCATGAAGTCTGTGCGTCTTTTCACGGCCGCGGCTCTGCTGTTGGCTTCGCCCTGCACATTCGCCGAGCCCACCGCGCCGGACAGCACGGTCATCGACTACCGCCAGCCCGCGCCCCGCACGAAACTCGAAAGA
>JAATEW010000068.1 GCA_015655535.1 Hyphomicrobiales bacterium
AAAAGACGGCGTTTTCGATGATGGCCGAGATAAGATTATGAGGCGATGTGATGGCGTGAAAATCGCCGGTGAAATGCAGATTGATCTTGTCCATTGGCACGACCTGCGCGTGGCCGCCGCCGGCGGCGCCGCCCTTCATGCCAAAGCAGGGCCCAAGCGATGGCTCGCGCAGCGCGATCACGACCTTCTTGCCGAGCCGCAGCAAAGCGTCGCCGAGACCGACCGTGGTCGTCGTCTTGCCTTCGCCGGCGGGCGTCGGATTGATCGCGGTGACGAGGATCAGCTTGCCTTTTTTGCCGCGCGCTTCGACCTCCGACAGAAATTGCGCACCGACCTTGGCGATGTGCTTGCCAAACGGATTGATGGCTTCTTGTGGGATGCCAGCGCGCTCGGCGATGGTGCCGATCGGTTCCATTGTATGGGCGCGGGCAATCTCAAGATCTGTCGGCATGAAAACTCCTCGTTGGAATACAAGCACGGCTAAACACGGGTCCAGCCGCGCTAGGGTCGAGACTCAAACGGTAGAGCGCGTTCCTTCTCCCCTTGCGGGAGAAGGTAGCTTGCGAAGCAAGCCGGATGAGGGGTTGTGATCACTTCAATCATCACCCCTCACCCGGTCGGCTCCGCCGACCACCCTCTCCCGCAAGGGGAGAGGGTTCGCTCACATCGATTTCACAAACCAAATAATTGAGTCTGGACCCTAATGAGGGCGGATTTGCCAGTTTGTCAAAATCGGATTTTTTGGCGCTGCGGTAAATTTTTTGGTGCCCTCCTTATCCCGCAAGTGCGAAAAGGAGTGCGGCTTATTGCGCCAAAGCCGAGAGAACGCGGGCCCAACTCCGCGTGCCTTTGTGAAAGGACGAGAGATCATATTTCTCGTTCGGCGAATGGATGCGGTCGTCTTCGAGACCGAAGCCGATCATCAAAGTGTCCATGCCGAGGTCATGCTTGAACGAGCCGACGATCGGGATCGAGCCGCCGCAGCCTGCGAGCACCGCCTCCTGACCCCATTCCTCTTTCAGGGCCACGCGCGCACGGGTGAGCGCATCGGACGCGAAGGGCAATTGCAACGCGTTTGAGGCGCCGTGCGAGATGAATTCCACATGGCAGTCGGCGGGCAATCTCGCGCGGACGAAATCGCGGAACGCAGCCGCGATCTTGTCGGGATCTTGGTTGCCGACGAGGCGGAATGAGAATTTGGCGCTGGCCTCTGCCGGCAGCACCGTCTTCGAGCCTTTGGCCGTATAGCCGCCGATGATGCCGTTGACGTCGCAGGTCGGGCGCGACCAGAGCATTTCGAGCGTGCTACGGCCGTGTTCGCCGGCTGGCACCGAAAGCCCGACATCGCCGAGAAAAGCTTTCTCGTTGAACGGAAGATGGCGCCATTGATCGGCAATATCCGGCGGCAATTCGGCGACGCCATCATAGAAGCCCGGCAGCGTCACGCGGCCCTGATCGTCGTGCAGATCGGCGATGATGCGCGCGAGCACATGGATCGGATTGATCGCAGGGCCGCCGAACATGCCCGAATGCAGATCGCGGTCGGCGCCGTGGATCACGACTTCTTCCAGCACAAGGCCGCGCAGCATGGTGGTGATCGCGGGCGTCTTGCGATCCCACATGCTGGTGTCGCAGACGAGCGCGAGATCGGCTTTGAGCTCGTCCTTGTTCTTCGCCAGAAAGTCCGGCAGCGAGGGCGAGCCGGTCTCTTCCTCGCCTTCGAGCAAGATGGTGACGTTGCAGGGAAGCTCGCCGGTCTCCTTGAAGGCGCGCAGAGCTTCGACGAAGGTCATGAACTGGCCTTTGTCGTCGGCGACGCCGCGACCGATGATCTGCTTGCCCGTGGGGGTGTTGGCGAGACGCGGTTCGAAGGGCGGCGTCTCCCAAAGGTCGAGCGGATCCGCCGGCTGCACGTCGTAATGGCCGTAGAACAGGACATGCGGCGCGTTGGGGCGAGATGCTTTCGCCTCTGCGACCACCACGGCATGGCCTTCCGTCGGCCGCACCGAGGCTTCGAAGCCGAGACCCTTCAATTCGTCCGCGACCCATAAGGCTGCTTCGGCGCAATCGGCCTTGAAGGCCGGATCGGTCGAGACCGATTTGATGGAGATCAGCTTGAAGAGACGGCCCAAAGAGGCATCGAGATTGGCGTCGATCTTGTCGAGAACCTTGTCGAGCGAAGCCATGGGCGATCTCCTGCATAGCGAGGGGTTAGGGTTTGAACCTGATGACCTGATCCCTCACTCTGAGGAGCGCGCCGCAGGCGCGCGTCTCGAAGGGCGAGGGGCAGGGGTTATCTTGCTTTATTCCAACCCCTCGTCCTTCGAGATGCTTGCTGCGCAAGCACCTCAAGATGAAGGTTTGGAGTTAGGGCCAATTGCGACTGGGACACTAGCT
>JAATEW010000111.1 GCA_015655535.1 Hyphomicrobiales bacterium
GCCGCGTAATAATGCATGTCCTTGGCGCGCACGACCATGCGCGGGCTTTGCTTGAACGCGCCATTGGACTAGAACGGAATCCAATAGGCTTCGAGATCGTTTGGATGCGTGACGGCGGCTTGAGCGGACATGCGGTGCTCCTGGGCAAGACGAATCGAACCTAGCAGCGTCATACGGCAAGATGAAGAAGGTCTGCCCAGCCAGAGGCAAAAGCTGTTCCGCGGCGATGTTATATCTTTTAACATGAGGACAAGCCGCGGTCTCCAGCACGTCACGCCACGATCCGTCACCTCCGCGACACGCGATCACACCCATATAGGCAGCATGCGTAAAACCAATGCCCTTCCCTTGACAGGCGACAGCTCTGCCTCTAGCCGCCCGCAGGTGCATGATCGAAAGACTCCCCTCCCCGCCGCGCCGCGCCTCATCTCTGGCTTAAGCGAAATCCGCGCGTCCTATGACGTGCTTTTATGCGATATCTGGGGCGTTATTCATAACGGCCTCGCCCTGCATTCGGCGGCTGTCGATGCCTTGCTGCGGTTTCGCGCTCAGGGTGGCAAAGTCATTCTGGTGAGCAATGCACCGGCACCCGCGGGCGCTGTCCGCCATCGGCTGGATCGGCTCAAGGTTCCACGCAAAGCCTATGATGCGATCGTAACATCGGGCGACATCATCGCCTCGATGATCGTCGCGCGCGGCGACGTACCGCTCTACAACATCGGCCCGGTCTACGACCGCTCGCTTTACCGGGAGGTCCGCAAGCTTGCCGGCTGGAGCCCGCGCCTCGCCAAGCTGAAAGACGCGGCTTACGCCGTCTGCACCGGACTTTTCGACGCCGACACCGAGACGCCCGAAGATTACGATCCGATGCTGGCGCAAATGCTGGAGCGCAGGCTCGACTTTCTCTGCGCCAATCCCGATCTCGTCGTGCATGTCGGGCCGAAGCTCATCTATTGCGCCGGCGCGATCGCCGAGCGCTACGAAGCAATGGGCGGCACGGTAGTTCAAGGCGGAAAACCGCATCCGCCGATCTATGAACGCGCGCTCGGCATGGCGGAAGCCCTGCTCGGCCAGCCAGCGCAACGGTCTCGGATTTTGGTGATCGGGGATGCGATGCGAACCGACGTCAAAGGCGCAATCGCGCAATCGTTCGATTCACTTTTCATCGTCGCGGGAATTCATCAGGACGAAATCCTGACAATAGGCATCGGCGAAAGTCTGGATGCCGCGTCTTTCGCAGAATTCATTCAAGCAGCCGGTTTTGCGCCCACTGCCGTTTTGCTGCGACTTGCGTGGTAAAGGGCCTCGCCCCTACGCCGCCACGGACGAAAAGACGGAGTCGATTTTCGCCTTCAAGATCGCCGCATTGAACGGCTTGACGATGTAATGGCTGACGCCCGCATGGCGCGCCGCGACCACATTGTCGGTCTTCGATTCCGCCGTCACCATGATGAAGGGAACGTCGGACTGCTTGCTGTCCGCCCGAACCTTTTGAAGAAGCTGGTAGCCGGTCATCGGCTCCATATTCCAGTCGGAAATGATCAAACCATAATGCTTCTGGCTGATCATCTCATAGGCCTGCTGGCCGCTGGACGCTTCATCGACGTTTTCGAAACCAATCTGACGGAGCAGATTCCGGATAATACGGATCATCGTCTGATAGTCATCGACAACGAGGATAGGTACGGAAAGATCGGTGATCATTTACATCTCCAAAACGGTGCCGAAGCCACCGAAACGACGACAGTCGGAACGAACCCCTTTTTGCCCGGCCGAGCATCGGTTTGATCCACGTCAAAGAGATTAAGCTTCGCCGCTTGCCATTTTGTTAAGACGATCGCTGTGGCTTGATATACTTATGTTGACGCTTTTCGCGTCGCGTCAAAAAGAGACGATGCGTAAAGCCTATTGTATGCGTCTATCTTGCTGATTCACCCCCTATTTAGGGGCTTTTGTACCATTTTCCGTGGCAACGAGACTCGCAAGAACGCTAACGCGCCCGCGAAGTCCTAAGACCAAGCGCTTTAATCTAGGCCCTAGCAGAAAGAACAGGGGCGCCTCAGTTTAGAACGGGGTCGATTCAATCACAATGACCGCCACGTTCTAATTGTCTGTTCTAACGCATGATCTTGTCCCGAAAAGTCTGCGCTTTTCGGGATCGTGATCTAGTCCCGCGCGGGTTCGAGTTGGCCACGGCTCGTCACCACGATCCAGCCTGAGCCGCGCCGCTCGATGGATTTCACCGTTCCGACGCCTGGAATGGTTTCGCCTTCGATGACCTCAATGGCGCCGTGCGGACCTTCAACGAGCGCGATTCCATCATAGACGTCGCGCACCACCCAATTCGCGACGGGTTGCGATTTCTCCGAAGAGACCGGCACCGCCGGGTTTGAAGTCGGCGTCTGCCGGCTGGCCACGACCTGTGGCTGCGCCGACGTCTGGGCCTTGACCGGAGGCAAAGGCGTCTGCGCGGGCTTCGTCACGGTCTCCGGCGCGGTTGGTGCCGCGACGGATGCCGTTGTCGTGGGAATGAGCGCCGCACGTTCCATATGGTCGAGGCGGTCGCTGATCTCGCGCAATTTCGCTGGATCATGCTGGGCCCGTTCGAGTTTCACCGCGACCTCGGATTTCGTCGTCTCGAGACTGTTTTTCACGGCGTCGAGGTTTTTCTTCAGGGCCCGCAGCTCTTCGGGAGCCGGATTTTGCGCCATCGCCGTGCGCAGACCATCGAGCTCCTTTTTCAAGACCCGGATTTCTTCGGTGAGACGGTGTGTCTCGCTCGTGTCGGCGACCGGCGGCACGGCAGCCGTCGTCTGCGTGACGGGCGGCTTGATGACATGCGGGCTATAGAAAGACCCGGCAGCGGCCCAGGCTATTCCCGCGAAGGCCGCGAAAGCCGCCGCCGGCATACCGTAGGATTGAAGCCTGCTGGCGCGCGGCGGACGGGTTTTGGCGTCCGGCTTCGCACCAAGGTTTTCCTTTTCCTTGGCGGCGAAGGGAACGAGAGCCGAGCCGAGACCGGCTATCTTTTTCGTCGCATCATCGGCCGCACCGAGCGGCGGAATTTTATCGGCTTTGATTTCCGGCGCGTCACCGCTTTCCGGCATCTCGTGAGCTTTGACCTCCGGCGCCTCGGCCTCGCGTTCAGCGGGACCATAGGCCAGGACTTTGGTCAGTTCCTTGCTCTCCGGATTGTCCGAGCTCTCGGATATGTGATCCGCTGCTTTCGCCGCGTCCACGGATTTAGGTTCGCCGGCATCAGAGCCTGGCTCAGCCGATGAAATGTCCACGTTACGTCTCCCGCCACAGGGGTAAAAACCCAGTAATATGTGTGCGCAGCTTGTCTTAAATCTCTATTAAGAGAGTGCGGCACGAAAACGACTTCGGCGGGGTTTTATTGGGTGACTCACATCCCTAAATATCCGGCAGTAAACCTGACCTTTTGACGTGTATCAGCAACTTAGCTGACTTTCGGGCGTTAGTTGGCAAGGAGCATCAGGGGGAGGATCCGATGAGAAAGCTCTGCATGACCGGTTTCGCGTTCGCTGTCGCGCTGTCTGCCGGCCCAATTTTGACCAGCCACAGCAGCGTCGCCGCGTCGCGTCCTCTGTTGGCACAGAATGATGGACAGGCGCGCGAAACGGAAAGCGCAAGGCTGCTCCGGGAAAATAACATTACCTCGACAGGAGCGACCGTGCCTCATCCGGGCGTATCTCAAGGCGCGGGACCGACGCCGCTAGACCACGCCATCGAACGCCAGAACGACAAGATCGACAACAGCATCTGCAAGGGCTGCTGAGCGCTTTCGTTCGTCCAAGCGCCGTATCGCGATTTGATCCGCCGTTTCTTTGCGCCTATGTCTCCCGCACGAAGCGGGAGACATTATGCGTATCGACGGCAAGCCTTTTACGTCCATCTGGCCGCACGCGGATTTGAAAGCGGTCGAGATCATCGACCAGACCCAGCTTCCGCATCGATTTGCGACGATGGCACTCATCGATGTCGCCGATGCCACCCGCGCGATCAAAAACATGCATGTGCGCGGCGCGCCGCTGATCGGCGTGACAGCGGCCTATGGCCTCGCGCTCGCGATGCGCGCCGATCCGTCGGATGCCAATCTCGATGCCAGCGCGCAAGCCTTGCTCGCGACCCGGCCGTCGGCCGTCAATCTCGCCTGGGCGCTGAAAGACATGCGCCAGCACCTTTTAGCCGAGAAACCGCAAGATCGCGCCGCCAAGGCTTTCGCACGCGCGGCTGAACTTGCAGCAGACGATATAGCGCTTTGCGCCTCAATCGGCGATCACGGGCTAACGCTCATCCGCGATGCGCAAGCCAAAAAGGGTGGCGGGACCGTCAATATTCTCACCCATTGCAATGCCGGCTGGCTTGCGACGGTCGATTGGGGCACAGCCACGGCGCCGATCTATAAGGCGCATGATGCCGGCATTGCGGTTCATGTCTTCGTCGATGAGACGCGTCCGCGCAATCAAGGCGCTTCGCTCACCGCCTTCGAACTCGGCCAGCATGGCGTGCCGCATACGGTTATCGTCGATAATGCCGGCGGTCATGTGATGCAGCACGGCGGCGTCGATCTCGTCATCGTCGGCACCGACCGCACGACGGCCTCGGGCGACGTCTGCAACAAAATCGGCACCTATCTCAAGGCGCTCGCGGCGAAGGATAATGGCGTGCCGTTCTATGTGGCCGCGCCCTCGCCTTCGATCGATTTTTCGCTAGATGATGGCGTGAAAGACATCCCCATCGAGACGCGCAGCCCGGAAGAAGTCACGCATATGGCGGGCATGACAGGCGACGGCCGCATCGAGACGGTGCGGATCACGCCCGCGTCGAGCCCAGCGATCAATTATGCCTTCGACGTGACGCCCGCGCGGCTGGTGACCGGCCTCATCACTGAGCGCGGTGTGGTGGCTGCGACGAAAGAGTCGCTGGCCAAAGCTTTTCCGGAGCGGATTATCGCGCGCTGATCACAGCGTCCCGATCGGCCGGAACTCCAGCAAGTTCAGAATGCGCTTTTTCAACCCGTCGCGGACATTGCGATATTCGTCCAAAATCCGCTCGCGCGAGCCCTCGAAGGCCGTCGCGTCGATCGTCGGCCAATAAAGCGTATCGATCGCCATGGTGCGGGTGAATTCGAGCGCGTGATGATGCGCTTCCGGCGACAGGCTGATGATGAGATCGAAGCCCGTGTCTTCGAGATCCTCGAAGGTCTGCGGCCGGTGTTTGGACATATCGAGACCGATCTCGTCCATGACGGCCACGGCGAAATCGTCGCGCGTGCCGCGCTTCAGCCCAGCCGAGGCAAAGAAGATCTGCTTGCCAAAATAATGCCGCCCCAAAGCCTCCGCCATCGGTGAGCGCACCGTATTCGTGGTGCAGGCAAAAAGGATGGATTGCGGCCGCCGCGCCGGGACTTGATCCGTCACGGCAACGGCGTCCCTGCGAACGGCACCATGATCTCAACCCTTCCAATGCAAGGCTGTGATCAGCGTGAAAAGGCGGCGCGCCGTATCATGGTCACAGGCAATCTTGCCTTGCAGCCGCTCCATCAAAAGGGTCGATGCCTCATTGTGCAACCCGCGCCGGCCCATGTCGATTGCTTCGATCTGGCTCGAGGTCGCGGTGCGGATGGCGTGATAATAGCTTTCGCAGATCATGAAATAATCCTTCAAGACGCCGCGAAACGGCGTCAAGGACAGGATATGAACGATAAGCGTCACGCCATCTTCATTGCAGATCTCAAAAGCGAGCTTCGAATCATGCAAGGCGATGTTCAGCCTATAGGGGCCGGCGTCCTGCTCCGGCAGGCCGAATGTATTCTCCTCAAGGAGATCGTAGATCGCGACCTGCCGTTCGTGCTCCTGATCGGCCGTGCCACGGCCGATCGAGGCTTCATCGAGCGTAACCGCGACGAGACGATTGCGTCCTTGCGGATCGGCTTCGCTCATGAGGCTTGGGGATCAAGTCGCATTTGAACCGAGCGGGCATGCGCATCGAGGCCTTCGGCTTTTCCAAGCGCGACAGCCGCCGGCCCAAGCACCGCAAGGCTCGCGGAATCGCATTTCAGGATCGATGTCTTCTTCATGAAATCGAGCACATTGAGGCCGGATGAAAACCGCGCCGAGCGCGCCGTCGGCAAGACGTGATTGGAGCCGCCGACATAATCGCCGATCGCCTCCGGCGTAAAGGCGCCGATGAAGATCGCGCCCGCGTTGCGGATGTGGCTTGCGATCCCCTCGGCATCTTCCGCCATGATTTCGAGATGTTCCGGCGCGAGCCGGTCGGCGAGCGGAATAGCATCCATTAGGCTTCCGACCTCGATGATCGCGCCAAAATCGCGCCAGCTCGGCGCGGCGATCTCCTTGCGCGGCAGGTTCGCCAATTGCCGCTCGACAGCGGCTTCGACGGCCGAGGCAAGCGCCGCGTCGTCCGTGATGAGGATCGATTGCGCCGCGCTATCATGCTCGGCCTGTGCCAGAAGATCGGCCGCGATCCATTCCGGATTGGCATCTTTATCGGCCAGAATCAGGACTTCGGACGGGCCCGCGATCATGTCGATGCCGACCGTGCCGAAGA
>JAATEW010000149.1 GCA_015655535.1 Hyphomicrobiales bacterium
GCGCGTGCTCGACGGCGCGGCGGCGATCGAAGCCATGGGCGGACTTCTGCGTCCCCTCATCGCGTCGCGCGTCGATTATCAGGAAGCCGCGCGCGAAGGCATGGGCGTGACGGAAATCAATGAGGAGAGTCCGGCAGCCGAGGAAATGCGGCAGCTCTGGACCTCGCTGAAGAAAAGGCTTGCCCGCCTCAAGGCCGGCGACAAACAAAACAAAAAAGCCGCTTAAGCTTTTTCGCCATGCATAACACCATGTCGGCACTACGTATGTCTTCTCCCCCGCGGGAGAAGACAGCGCTTGTTGATATGCGAAAATTATTTATGGCGCCGATGCCGCCGCGAGCGCTTGCGCCATCTGGCCGACCTCCGCCCATGTCAGCCTGACCGGCGGCGCTTTCGCCTCAAACACGACGCCGTCGGCAAGAACCTTCGCGGCGAAATCGCCGTCGCTAGCGATCGGGCTCATATAAACCTCGTCGACGGAGCTTTTCTTCTCTTTGACCGCCGCCAGCGCGCGCGACAGGATCTGCGCCTCCTGGAAGGTGAGATCGAAGGCATAGCCTTCGACAACCGTCAGCCGGATCATCCGGCCAAGGCCCCGATGCGAGAAGACGGCGACATACTCGTGACTCATGTTGGATCTTTCCGGATCATATTCATCGGCGCATTTTCGGGCCCAAAACCATCACCCGCTTTTGCCGAAATGCCCTATCTCAATCGGCTTGCTGACGCCGCCGCGACGCCTGTTCCTCGACCCAGGCCGAGACCGTATCGATCAGGCGGATCGATCCCGGCAGGCGATTATAGGCATCGCGCTCGGCTTCCGTCGCAGGATCGAGCGTACGCCACCATTCGATCAATTGCCTGATCAAGGCGCGGGCCGACCATTTGCCCGGAGCGATATCCGAGAAGCTTTTCAAGCCGAAGGTCTTGTCCATATCGGCTAGAATAGCGGCGATATAGGCGAGATCGCTTTGCGAAAAAGGCAGAGGCCCATCGGGCGCACGCTGCACCATCCTGATTTCGCTGAGCTCGGGAATATAGTCTTTCATCGGATATTCTGTTTTTCCCAACGGCCCGCGGCGCTTTGCTGCCAATAGGAGAGGTCGCATCCCGCCGCTTTCAACCGCTTCCATTCGGCCCGCGCGAATCCGAGCTCTTCGTCTTGATTGCCATCGAAGAGCAGGATCACCCGCGTGTAACCATTTGCGTCCGGCCCTTCGAGCAGAGGCGCGGCAGAGGCGCCGTCGATGAAAAATCGCACCGGCGCCTGGTTGGGGTTTTCCGGCCCTGTCGTCAAAAAGACCGGCTGCATCTCGGCATCGCCGTCGCGCGGGCGTCCATGTGCGAGAAAACTCCCCTCCGCGTAGGTCCAAAGCCATTGGTCCAATGCATCGAGTCTTTCTTCGCTCGTCGCTTGCACGGTGACGTGCCAATTGCGCTCGAGCGATTTTTCGAGCAGCACCGGCAGCACATGTTCGAGCGACTGGCGCTGCAAATGATAGAACCAGACTTCCGGCATTCGCTGTCCGTCAAAAATGAGAAGCACCTCCCTTCTCCCGCAGGCAGGAGAAGGGAACGTCCCACTACCCCTCGTAATATTCGGCCACCAGCCGGTCGAGCAGGCGCACGCCCCAGCCGGAGCCCCAGCTCTGGTTGATGTCATTGTGCGGCGAGTCCATGCCGGTCCCGGCTATGTCGAGATGCGCCCAGGGCGTATCATTGACGAAACGCTGCAGGAATTGCGCCGCGGTGATCGAGCCGCCATGCCGTCCGCCGGTATTTTTCACATCGGCGAATTTCGAGTCGATGAGCTTGTCATAGGCCGCACCAAGCGGCAGGCGCCAGAGCTTCTCGCCCGTCTCCTTGCCGACATGGCTGAGCTTCTCGCTCAACTCGTCATTGTTCGAAAAGAGGCCCGCATATTCCTTGCCGAGCGCGACGAGAATGGCACCCGTGAGCGTCGCGAGATCGATCATGAATTTCGGCTTGAACTTATCCTGCACGTACCAGAGCACGTCAGCCAACACGAGGCGGCCTTCGGCATCCGTATTGATCACTTCGATCGTCTGGCCGGACATGGACTTCACGATATCGCCCGGACGCTGTGCTTCAGCGCCGGGCATGTTCTCGACAAGCCCGATCGCGCCGATCGCATCGACCTTCGCCTTGCGCATGGCGAGCGCCTGCATGAGGCCGACGACGCAGGCGGCGCCCGCCATATCGCCCTTCATATCCTCCATGCCGGCCGCGCCCTTGATCGAGATACCGCCGGTATCGAAGCAAACGCCCTTGCCGACGAAGGCTACCGGCTTGGCCTTGCTGTCTTTGCCCTTCGCGCCGGTTCCGCGCCAGCGCATGATGACGACGCGGCTTTCGCGCACCGAGCCCTGCCCCACGCCGAGGATCGCGCCCATGCCGAGATTGCGCATCGCCAGTTCGTCCAGAACGGCGACTTCGACGCCGAGTTTTTCCAAAGCCTGCGCGCGCTTTGCGAATTCTTCCGGATAGAGAATGTTGGCCGGCTCATTGACAAGCGAACGCGCCGTCAAAACACCCTCCGCCACGGCCTCGCGCACCTTGGCTTCGCGCCGCGCCGCCGAAGGCTCATCGACGGCGATATAGACATCGGTCGCGCCGGACTCGTCGCTATCGTCTTTCTTCTTGGTCTTGTAGAGGTCGAATCGATAATCGCGCAGCCGCATGCCGAGCAGAAGTTCGGCCGCGGCGCCGGCCGGATCTTTCGGCACCTTCGGCGGGTCGAAGGCCACCAGCGCATTGGCGCCGCTGCCGAGCCGGTGGAGGATATAGCCGCCGAGATTGGCATATTCGCTTGTCGAGGCGGGCGGCTCCTTGTCCTTGTCGGCTCTTTCCTTTTCCGCTTTGACCTTGTCGTCCTTGACAGGTCCGGTGCCAATGACGAGCAGCCGGTCGGCCGCAAACCCAGCAGGCGCCAGAACCTCAAGCACGCTCGACGACTTGCCCTTGAATTTCCCGGCCGCCGCCGCCTTTTTGATAAAGGCCTCGCCCTCGGAACCGATCAGTTTTCGCGTTGCCTCTCCGAAGATCAGATCTTGCCCGGCAAGGAGAACCAAGGTCAGCGGCGTTTTGGACTTGCCGCGTTTTCCGGCGGGCTGAAACGGCGTCTGCGCCGAGAGCGAACCCAGCGCGACGAATTCTATTCTGATCGGATCGGACATTTTTTCCTCATGCTCATCATTCCGGCTGCCAAATTTCGGCCACCAAGCCCCAATGCTGCGATCGCTCAGGCTTTGCGTAATGCACAGGGCATTCCGTTCTTTCGCGTCAAAATCAGACTAGAGCAAGTTACACATCTGGAGGTAGGGTTTTCCGGTCGCAAGGGCTTTCAACTTGTCAAGAACTGGTTTGCTGCCGCGCCCCCAAATTCGCAGGTCATGCGGGCGGGCCCGCCGCGATGCGTGACAGGAGAGCCACGCCGGCCGGGATTTCGCTCGGCGCACGCACTCGTGCGCGACTTCGCCTTGCGCAGCGCGAGATGAGATTGTAGCCAGACGAAAGCCTATTTTGCCGGAATCTGCGTTCCGGCTCTTTTGCTTAAAGCCAGGAAGGCGGCGTCTGCTGCGCGGAGATCTCCCATCTGGTCTGAATGTCGAGGCATCAGGCCGCGGCATTTCCCAAGGCTGGCGTAACCCAGCGCGGGTTCGGATCGATGGGCATTTGGCCGCTCCGGGAGACCCCGACGCGATCCCGACAAAGTCTCTGCCTAGAACACGGCGGCGGCGTGGGGAGGTTGTCGGCCCGATCGCCGCGATTGGGGTGGAAATGACTGAGTTGACCGGCAGGCAGGGATCAAAGGGTGGAATAGGCCCATGATTGGCGTGACCCTCGGCCGCTATTTGTCAGCCCGATTCTTCGGCATGATCGCCGTGGTCTTCCTGACGCTGTTCGGGCTCGTCTACGTCATCGATTTCGTCGAGACCTTGCGCCGCGCCGGCGACAAGCCCGGCGCCTCGGCCGGATTCATCGCTTTTCTGGCGCTTTTGCGGACGCCGTCCGTCACCGAACAGGTTTTGCCCTTTTGCGTTCTCTTCGGCACGATGGCGGCCTTTTTGAACCTCAGCCGCCGCCTCGAATTGATCGTCGCCCGCGCCGCCGGTATCTCGGTCTGGCAATTTCTCGTGCCGCCGCTGGGGATAGCGCTTCTCCTCGGGATTACATCGGTCACCGTCCTCAACCCGATTTCGGCGGAAATGAAGCAACGCGCCGACGGGATCGAGGCCGAACTTTTCGGCGGAAACGGCCGCAAGGAAGGCGATACCAGCATATGGGTCCGGCAGAGAAGCGTCGACGGACAGGCAATCATCCGCGCCGAAAACATGCTCGACGGCGGCAGCACCCTCAAATCCGTCACCGCCTATGTCTACGAACCGAACGGCCGATTCGAAGAACGCGTCGACGCCGAGACTGCCAAACTCCTGCAGGGCGTCTGGCAGTTCCAAAATGCACGGGTTTCCGCGCCGGGCGAGGATGCTCAGAGCGTCGGAAATTACCTGCTCGCGACGACGCTTTCTCCCGATCAGGTGGCCCAGACCGTCGCCTCGCCCGATTCCGTACCGTTTTGGGATCTGCCCGCTTTCCGCGAACAAATTGAGATGGCGGGCCTCGATGCAACCGGATATCGCTTGCAATACCAGACGCTTCTAGCCAGACCTTTGCTGCTGGTCGCAATGGTGCTCCTGGCAGCGGCCTTTTCCTTAAGATTTTTCCGGTTTGGTGGCATAGCGAAAATGGTTGGCGGTGGTGTGGCTGCGGGCTTCGTGCTTTATGTAGCGACGAAATTCGTCGGCGACCTGGGCGGAGCAGGCCTTTTGAGTGCTCCGGTTGCCGCCTGGGCGCCTGCGGTGGTCGCGAGCATGCTTGGCACTCTCGCCCTGCTGCACCAGGAGGATGGTTGATGGGGCGGCGTTTTTGCCCCGATTATACAGATGGAGCGAGCTCCATCTCTTGGCGTGCCCGTTGGAGTCGCAGCCTTGGCGCGCGAGGATTCCGTGCGGGCTTTTCCGCTTTGCCTGCCGTTCTCGCTTTGCTTGCCGTTTTGTTCGCGCTTCCGGCGTTCAGCCAGACGGTCAATGATCGCTTTGCGAAGAAATCCCCGTCCGGGGAGCCGGACAAGATGTTCGTCGAAGCCGGCGAACTCGTCTACAACGACAAGACCAATACGGTCACGGCCGAGGGAAATGCCCGCGTCTATTATCAAGGCAATGTGCTTGAGGCCGATCGCGTCATCTACGATCGCAATACCAAGCGCGTCTATGCCGAGGGCCATGCCAAGCTCACCGAAAAAGACGGCACCATCACGCATGGCGACCGTTTCGATGTGACCGACGATTTCCGCGACGGTTTCATCGAAAGCCTGCGGGCTGACACGACCGATAGAACCCATTTCAGCGCGCCGCATACCGAACGCGTGGAAGACGACACCACCGTCTTCGACAAAGGCACTTATACGGCCTGCGACGCCTGCAAGAACGACCCGACGAAGCCGCCCTTATGGCGGGTGCGAGCCAAGCGCATCATCCATAAGAATGACGAACAGATGATCTATTACGAGGATGCCTGGCTCGAATTCTTCGGCGTGCCGCTGGCCTGGGTGCCGTTTTTGTCGTCGCCGGACCCGACGGTGAAGCGCAAGTCGGGCATTCTTTCACCCTATTACGGCAATAGCGGCCTCCTCGGCACCGGCTTCGGCGTTCCGATCTTTTGGGATCTCGCCGATAATTACGATGTTACTCTTACGCCGACCTATTATTCGCAAGCGGGGTTCTTCGGCAAAGCCGAGTGGCGGCACAGGCTTGAGAATGGCTCCTATTTCGTAAGGCTTTCCGGTATCGATCAAGAGAAACCGCAAGTCTTCGGCAGCGAGCCTTACGCGTCCGATTTAAAATTTCGCGGTTCGGCCGAGAGCAAGGGCGAGTTCCAGATCGCCGATCAATGGAAATTCGGATGGGCCGGCATTCTCTTGTCGGATAAGCGCTTTCTCAGCGATTACGGAGTGCAGAGCCTCGAATATTCGAGCAATTATATCAGCGAGACGACTTCAACGGCCTATCTGACCGGGCAAGGCGACCGCGGCTATTTCGACTTGCGCGGATATTATTTCGAAGGTCTGTCCACGCACGACTTTCAGCAGCAGCAACCGACCGCGCATCCGGTTTTGGATTATAACAAGACGATCGATATAGATCCGGCAAAGACCTCCGGCGTCGGCGGCCAGGTCACTCTCGACTTCAATTTCACCAGCCTCTCGGCCTCCGCCGCGAGTTATCAATCCGTCGGCACGCAGACTTTGGACAAGGCCTATAGCCTCTATAATGTCTGTACCAATTATGTCCCAGGCGTTGTACCCGGAAGCTGTCTCCTGCGCGGCATCGGCGGCGATTATAATCGCGCCACGATCGACACGTCGTGGAAGCGCAAATATATCGATCCGACCGGCGGGGTCTGGACGCCCTTCGTCTTTGCGCGGGCGAATGGCGAAGTGCTCAACCTCAATACGACGAACTCCTTCACCTTTGCGTCGGCCGCCGGCACATCGACCTTCACCAATGCGTCGCAGACGAATTTTCTCGGATCGGGCGCCAATACGGCTTTCGGCATGTTCACGCCCGGCGCCGGTGTCGAATATCGCTATCCGATGCTGGCCAAGACCCCGATCGGCTCCTTGGTCTTCGAGCCGATCGGCCAGATTATCGTGCGGCCGAACAATCAATTGGGATCGTCGTCGCTCGTGAACATGGACGCGCAAAGCCTCGTCTTCGACGATTCGACGCTGTTCCAATGGGATAAATATTCCGGCTACGATCGCTTCGAGACCGGAACGCGCGCCAATTACGGCGCCCAGGCCACAATGAATTTTTCGACCAGCGGTTATGCCAATGTCATTGCAGGTCAATCCTATCAGGTCGCCGGAACCAATTCCTATGCAACGGCCGACGCGGCGAATGTCGGCCTAAGTTCCGGCCTCGATACGCGGCGCTCGGATTATGTCGGAGCCTTCACTCTGGCGCCGAACTCGATCTTTGCCTTTACGGCGAAGGGCCGTTTCGACGTCGATACGTTCGAGGCGCGTCGCGTCGATATGGGCGTGTCGGCGAATTTCGGTGCGCTCACGGGCAGTGTGCAATATGCAAATTACCAAGCCCAACCGCTCATCGGCTATTATGTCCGCCGCGAGGGCCTATCGATCGACTCGAAGTATAAGTTCGCCCAAAACTATTTCGTCCAGGGCAACGTCACTTTCGACATGAGCCGGCATCTCTATTCGCCGGTCTTGATCGGCTTTACAAATCCAGGCTTATTCCCGATCGCGAACCTTGGCGTAAGCGCTGGTTATCAAGACGAATGCTGCACCTTCACCGTCAAATATTCGTCCATTTATTACGATAACGGCATCGGCACCCTGGCGCATAACAATACGGTCCTAGTTGAATTTCAGTTGCGCACCTTGGGCGACTTCAAATTCAGCCAGACGCTCTCCAGCCCCTCGGGATTGGACGGGCTCTGATAAATGCGTAACCAAGGCAAAAGAGGCTAATCGGAAACAATGGATCTGACGACGATGAGATTGATCGCTCTTCACTTCCCACGGGTCGAACGCATGCGCTTAATAGGTACAGCCGTTACGGTTTTCATCTCGCTCGTCCCGGTTTTCGCACATTTGGAGCAAGCCTTTGCTCAGGTCATCACCACGACCGTCAACAACCAGCCCATCACCAATATAGACATCGAGCAAAGGATCAAAATGCTGAAAGTGTTGCGCAAGCCGGCAACGCCGGACGCGGCGCTCGACAGTTTGATCGATGACCATGTCAAATCGGACGAGGTCAAAAAATATCAGGTCAAGCCAACGGACGCGGACATCAATCATGAAATCGTTCTCGTCGCTGGCGAAATGAAGATCGATCCCAACGCTCTGGTGAGCGAGTTGGAGCATGCGGGAGTCAGTACCGACCATTATAAAACCTATTTCGGTACCAAGTTCGCCTTCTACCTTCTGGTTCAAGCCCTCAACAAAGGCATCGAGGCGAGCGAGACGGAGGTCCGCGCGGAACTCCAAAAGGAAGGCGGCAAGACCGCCGCCGGAGTCGAATATACGGTGCGTCAGATCATTCTTCCTATCCCGGCCAATGCCCCTCAGCCGACAATCGAGGCCCGCGCCCATTTGGCCGAACAGATAAGGACACGGTTCAGCGATTGCGAGACCGGCGTCCCCCTGATTCAGGGTATGAATGATGCGGTCATCAAGCCGCCGCTGTCGCGGACCTCGCTTCAATTGGGCGAGGGCTTGAAACAAGTGCTCGATAAGACGCAGGTCGGCCACGTCACGGCGCCGCAGAGATCCGCTGCCGGTATCGAAATGCTTGCGCTCTGCAGCAAAGGAAATGCAAAGGACGATACGTCGGCCCGCGATGCGATCACGCAGAAAATCCTCGCTGTCCGCTATGCGAGCGAGGAAATTCGGCTTTTGAAGGAACTGCGCTCCCATGCCGTGGTCCAAAAGAGATGATCGAGGCGAAGCGCGAGAGACTTGAACGGCCTCTCGCGCTGACCAGCGGCGATCCATCCGGCATAGGCCCGGAAATCGCATTGCGCGCCTGGCTGCGGACTCATGACGACGCGGCATCGCCAGGCTTCTTCATCATCGCCGACCCGGCGCATCTTTCAGACCTTGCGGGCCACTTCGGCTGGACCATTCCGATCGCCGAGACCGATCCGGCCGGCGCCTCGGCATTATTCGGACGGGCGCTGCCGGTCGTGTCTTTGGGACAGCGCATTATGGGCAGACCGGGCGAGCCCGACCCAAGGGATGCCGCGGCAACGATCGCTTCGATCGAGCGATGCGTGGAATGCGTACGTTTGGGTCTGGCGCCGGCGCTCGTCACCAATCCGATTTCAAAGGAAGTCCTTCACCGCGCCGGTTTTCCGCATCCGGGTCATACGGAGTTTCTGGCCGAACTCGCGCTTCGCCATTTTAACGAGACGCGGCGTCCGGTCATGATGTTATGGTCTGCGGATCTCGCCGTCGTGCCCGCCACCATCCATGTTCCTTTGAAAGACGTGCCGCGCCTCCTGACGAGCGCCCTGCTGGTCGAGACCGGCCGCATCGTAGCGCATGATCTGAAGCATCGCTTCGGCATAGAGTCGCCGCGGCTCGCCTTTGCCGGGCTCAATCCTCATGCGGGCGAAGGCGGCGACATAGGGCGCGAGGACATCGACATCATCAAACCGGCCTTGGCGGAACTCGCGCAAGATGGCATTGCCGTCAGCGGCCCGCACCCGGCCGACACTTTGTTTCATGCCGAGGCGCGCAAACGCTATGACGCGGTGATCACCATGTATCACGACCAGGCACTGATCCCGATCAAGACGCTGGCCTTTGACCAGGCCGTGAACGTCACCTTGGGCCTGCCCTTCATCCGTACCTCGCCGGATCACGGCACGGCTTTCGACATAGCCGGCAAAGGCCTGGCCGATCCGACAAGTCTTCTCGCCGCCTTGCGGCTCGCGCAACGTCTTGCCTTCGCCGAATGTCCGGTCATCAGCTAGATGATCTACCGCCGCTGCGCGAGGTCGTCGCCGCGCATGGGCTCGCCGCCAAAAAGACGCTCGGTCAGAATTTTCTGTTCGATCTCAATCTGACCGCGCGGATCGCGCGTGCGGCCGAACCTCAGAACGCCGGCGTCATCATCGAGGTGGGCCCAGGGCCGGGCGGCCTCACCCGCGCATTGCTGGCGCTGGGTGCGCCGCGTGTGGTCGCAATCGAACGCGATGACCGATGTCTCGCCGCCTTGGCCGAGATCGGGGCGCGCTATCCAGGCCGGCTTGATATCATCGCAGCCGATGCGCTCGAAACCGATTTTGCGAGCCTCACTGGCGCCGCCCACCCGGCACGGATTTGCGCCAATCTTCCCTATAATATCGCGACCGCGCTTCTGACACGCTGGGTTGAGGCCGAGCCTTGGCCGCCCTGGTTCGACCGGCTGGTGCTCATGTTCCAGAAAGAGGTCGCGTTGCGCATCGTCGCGACACCGGCGCAACGTGCCGATTATGGCAGGCTCGCCGTGCTCGCCAATTGGCGCTGCGCGACGCGCATTCTCTTCGATGTGCCGCGCGAAGCCTTCACGCCGGCACCGAAAGTCACCTCCTCCGTCGTCGAGCTTCGGCCTAGAGCGGAGCCCCTGCCCTGCGACCCGAAGCTGCTTTCGGAAGTGACGCAGGCAGCCTTCGGCCAAAGACGCAAAATGCTCCGGCAAAGTTTGAAGGGCCTTGGCGTCGATCCAGCGGTTTTGCTTGCCGACGCTGGGCTCGAACCGACAAAGCGCGCCGAAGAGATTGATGTCTTGGGATTCGTCGCCATGGCGCGGGCCTTAGCCAAGATGCGCAGCGTTCATAAGTGAGCCGCGCTCACTCTTCCTTCAAAAGCTTTTCGACGAATGACGCGATCTGTTCCTTGAGCCGCGGCGCCCGGCTGCGCTCGGCCGCGAGGATCGATAGAAGATCGTCGAAGGTGCGCTGCAGATCGTCATTGATCAGCACATAATCATATTGGGTCCAGCGCGTGATCTCATTGCGGGCATTGTCGAGGCGTTTCGCGATGGTCTCCGTCGAATCCTCGGCGCGCCGTTCGAGCCGCGCCTGCAACTCCTTCATGGACGGCGGCAGGATGAAAATCGTCACGACATCATTGCTGGCCTTTTGTCGAACCTGCTGCGTACCTTGATAATCAATGTCGAAAAGCACATCGCGGCCTTGCACCAGAACGCGCTCGACCGGCTCGCGCGGCGTGCCGTAATAATTGCCATGGACCTCCGCCCATTCGAGCAATTCGCCCGCGTCACGCATCGCCTCGAACCGCTTCTTCGAAATGAAATTATAATGAATCCCATCGACTTCGCTCGATCGCCGCGGCCGCGTCGTGACCGAAATCGATAGTGTGAGATCGAGGTCCTTCGTCTGCAGCAGCATGCGCGTCAGCGTCGTCTTGCCGGCCCCCGACGGCGACGAGAGGATCAACATGAGACCACGCCGGCCCGGCGTTTTCAGAGCGTCGGCGGATGTCGTCTCTCGCACGGCAATGCTCTCCTCGCCTTTTGGCGACTGCGCAAGATTCTGTTTCGCCATCGCGGAGCTCCGTGCCGAATAGCATCATAGATTCGGCTGTCAAAACTTTATGCGAAGCGGCTTAAAACCAAAACACCCTTCAAAAACACATGGAGCGTTTCCGTGGGTCACGGAAACGCTCCATAGAACTTGCCGGTTCGCAATGCCAGATTAGATGCGCCGCGACACGGATTTCAGAAGACCCTGATAGTCTTCGCTGAGTTCCATATCGACGGCGGGCATGGCAGCCAGCAGAAGCCCAGCGATGAAGGATTGGTCGTCTCTCGTATCTTCGAGATATTCCTTGATCGGCGGGATATTCGTATCCGGCTCGTGCAGGGCGGTCTTCTGCTGGGCGAGAATGGCCTTCCATTCGTTACGGTGCCATTGCGCCAGCGGCTGTGTCAGCTCGACGACGAAATTCGAGGTGCGGGCCTTCTCAAGAAAGCGAATGCCGGCGTTCCAGGTGTCCTTGGGCTCGAAAGGCTTATCCTCGATGAGCGCGCGGCCGATCATGCCGATATGATCGTCGAGCGTCTCGGGCTTTTCGCAATCCTGACGGAAATGCCAAAGCGCGAAGGAGCCCGGATAGTTCTCGCCATATTTCTCTTGCAGGCCTTTTTCGACGATCGCAATCGCCGCCGCGTCATGTGCCATGGAGGCAGTGATGCAAAAGGCGAAAACGGAATCGTTTGCTATGGTCTGGACGCCGCTCAGATTGAGGTCCGACTTCGACAGCGGCGGGACCGAGCCATCCTCTGTCGCCTTGATACGGCCTGCCCGCTGGCCCATGATGTAATTGGTGATTTCGAGCCAGCCGCCGAGGCTTTCATTGAAGAGATGAGGGTCCACCTTCACGATGGCCTCATTCATCGGCGCTTTTCTTGAAGCTACGTCGTTGCCCATTGTCTTTCCCCGGCGCCTTGGAGCCCTGCCACAGCACAGCCTGTGGAGCGACTTCACTCTTTAATTGACCCGCCCGCGGCCCGCTGGAAAGAGCCGCGCGGCAGGAGACCAGACATATTCCGCTGTTAATATGTCCCGGCCGCGTCATCGCGCCAAAAATAGAGGCAAAGATTACGCCACCTTCGGGAGGAGCGAGGGCTTGGTCTTAGCCGGCAGCCTCTTCGGCAACATTGCCTTGCGGCGGACCTGAATCCTGACCACGCGCTGTGACATCTCGGTCGACGAATTCGATCACCGCCATAGCTGCATTATCGCCATAGCGGAAACCGGCCTTCAGCACGCGGGTATAGCCGCCGTGGCGTTCCGCATAGCGCGGCGCCAGGACCGAGAAGAGCTTGTTGACAAGCTTGACGTCCTTGATCTCGGCAATGGCCTGGCGGCGGGCGTGAAGATCGCCGCGCTTGCCGAGCGTCACGAGCTTTTCGACGACCGGCCGGAGATCCTTCGCTTTGGGCAAAGTGGTGATGATCTGCTCATGCTTGATCAACGCCTGGGACATATTGGCGAACATCGCCTTGCGATGCTCGTGCGTGCGATTGAAGCGCCGTTTGGCGCGACCGTGATACATGGCTCTCTCCTTTGGAGTTCTTCAAACGGCCGCCGTGCCAAGGTACGGCCGAGCTTATATCCCTCCCCGTTTCGGGGAAGGATGATCTCAATAATGCTCTTCGAACCGTTTGGCGAGTTCGTCGATATTTTCCGGCGGCCAGCCGACGACTTCCATCCCGAGGTGGAGCCCCATCTGAGCCAGGACCTCTTTGATCTCGTTCAAGGATTTCCGGCCGAAATTCGGCGTCCGGAGCATCTCTGCTTCCGACTTCTGAATGAGATCGCCGATATAGACGATATTGTCGTTCTTCAGACAATTGGCAGAGCGCACGGAGAGCTCCAGCTCGTCCACCTTCTTCAGCAGAGCCGGATTGAAGGCGAGCTCGGGGATCGACGGCGCGGCTTCCTCGCGGCGCGGCTCCTCGAAATTGACGAAGACGTTCAACTGATCCTGGAGGATGCGGGCGGAGAAGGCGATGGCATCCTCCGGCGTGAGGGCGCCATTGGTCTCGACCTGCATGGTCAGTTTATCGTAATCGAGATTCTGGCCTTCACGCGTGTTTTCAACACGATATGAGACTTTTCTCACAGGTGAGTAGAGGCTGTCGATCGGGATCAGCCCAATCGGTGCATCCTCGCTGCGATTGCGGTCGGCCGCGACATAGCCTTTGCCCGTATTGACCGTGAATTCCATCCGGATCTCAGCGCCTTCGTCGAGCGTGCAGATTACGAGATTGGGGTTCAGAACCTGAACGTCGCCGACGGTCGCGATGTCTCCGGCCAGCACCTTGCCGGGGCCCTGCTTCTTCAGGACCATCCGCTTCGGGCCTTCGCCCTGCATTTTGATGGCGATGTCCTTGATGTTCAGGACGATGTCGGTCACGTCCTCGCGCACGCCAGGGATCGATGAGAATTCGTGCAAAACGCCGTCAATATGGACGGAGGTGATCGCCGCGCCTTGAAGGGACGAAAGGAGAATGCGGCGCAAGGCATTGCCGAGCGTGAGGCCGAAGCCTCGCTCAAGCGGCTGCGCGGTAATCGTCGCAAAGCGCTTCGGATCGTCGCCGCCGACGACTTCAAGCTTGTTCGGTTTGATCAGTTCCTGCCAATTCTTCTGAATCACGGAGGCACCTTTCAGTGATGCGTTCGAACCGGCGAAACGCCGATTCCTTTGGTCGAAAATACGAAACTTAATCTCTAAACGGCCTGCTGCCGACAGCAGTCCGTTGTTTTTTCACATGATCCGAAGCGGAAAGTCTGCAACTTTCCTGGATCATGCTTTATTCGCCCTGCCCAGGAGCTGGTTAGACGCGGCGGCGCTTGCGCGGGCGGCAGCCGTTATGCGGGATCGGCGTCACGTCGCGGATCGAGGTGACCGTGAAGCCCACCGCCTGCAAGGCGCGCAAAGCCGATTCACGGCCGGAGCCCGGCCCGGAAACTTCGACTTCCAGTGTCCGCATCCCGTGCTCGGCAGCCTTCCGGGCGCAATCCTCAGCCGCCATCTGCGCGGCATAAGGCGTCGATTTGCGCGATCCCTTGAACCCCATGGTCCCCGCCGAAGACCAGGAAATCGTATTGCCCTGGGCATCGGTGATGGTGATCATCGTATTGTTGAACGTCGAATTCACATGGGCCACGCCGGAGACGATGTTTTTGCGCTCGCGGCGGCGGACCTTGGTACCTTCTTTAGCCATTGATTGTGATCCTTCAGGCGCACCCGTCATTCCAGGTGCTAGGGACATGCGCCAAAGCGTTCAGGCCGGACAATCCCGGCCCTCCACGCCTTGCCGCGGGAAATCCCCGATCACATCCGGGGGAGCGACGAGCCTAAAGGCGCAACCAGTTCGGATTGAACCGGATCATGCCCCAAGTCTCTTCAATCGCATCAGATTGACCCGAAAAGCGCTTCGCACTTTTCGGTCCGATGCTTACTTCTTCTTGCCGGCGATCGGCTTCGCCTTGCCCTTGCGGGTGCGCGCATTGGTATGCGTGCGTTGCACGCGGACCGGCAATTGACGCCTATGGCGCAGGCCGCGGTAGCAGCCGAGATCCATGAGACGCTTGATGTTGATCGCGACTTCGCGGCGCAGATCGCCCTCGACAATATAGTCGCGGTCGATCGTTTCGCGAATCTGCAGGACTTCCGCGTCGGTCAGTTCGGCGACGCGGCGTTCTGCCGGGATATGCACTTTTTCACAGATTTCTTCGGCCTTCTTCGGGCCGATGCCGTGGATATATTGAAGCGCGATAATCACGCGCTTGTTCGTCGGTATATTGACGCCAGCGATACGAGCCAAAAGGCTTCTCCATTTTTGATCGTTTCGGGATACGAAACGAGGATGTCCCCGCGTCCGGTGGAGGCCGGCCCTCGCGGGGCGAGACGCGGCAAAGCCTAAGCCTGCCGATACTCGGTTGAGAGGTTGGAACCGCTGCTTCTAGAGGCGCGCGTCCAATGCGTCAACCCTATATAGGCGCTGTCAAGAAAAATTCACGCGGCCGGCGCCAAGGCCGGATGAACGGCCAGGTTCAGTGCTCGATCAATTGATCGATCGCCTGCGACACAGACTCGATCGGGGCCATGCCATCAACCGTCTTCAAGGCGCCCTTCTCGGCATAATAGTTTGAGACCGGCGCGGTCTGCGCCTTATAGGCCTCGAGACGGATCTTGAATGCGTCCGGATTATCGTCTGCCCGGACGGTTCCGCCGGCTTTGAGGGTCTCATCGGCGCGGGTTTTGATGCGGTCGAGCA
>JAATEW010000317.1 GCA_015655535.1 Hyphomicrobiales bacterium
AAGATTAAAACCACCGCGTGCCACGGACTTCGCGTCTTTCAAACCGTCTGGCTTGATAATGCGCTGATTGTGCTGGAGCGGGTGAAGGGAATCGAACCCTCGTATTCAGCTTGGAAGGCTGCTGCTCTACCATTGAGCTACACCCGCGTCGCCATGGTTTATGCAACGCGGCGGCAAGCATTGCAATATCGGGAGGCGGGGCATGGCACCTCGGACGGCGGAGCAGCGATGAAAGTCGTCGGCCTCCCCTCGCCAGGCCGCGCAACCAAATCGAATCCCGGACGTTAGGCAAGGGCTGAAGATTCCGTTCCCTCCCACACCTCGCCCCGCAGGCCCTGGCCAGCGGGGCTTTTTCGTCAGGGACGCCTTCGATCGAAGTGTCTTCGAATAGAGGATGAAGCGGTGCTCCGCCGCCGCCCTTCGGCTGCACGTTGACTGTTTCCGCGCTCTAGCCGCCGTCCTGCATCGGACGTGATCTCTGCCCGGCCGCGGACCAATATCGCTATGAATCAACATCTTGCGGCCAAAAACGGTATCTTGTTAAGCATTAATTATCGACGTCGGACGTTAACTGAAGCTCGACCTTTGAGAGATTCGGTCGGTCGTTTTCATCCGGTCCTTGTACTCTTTGTGCTTGGACCGCGATCCTTATGATGGAATGAGCTTCGATGTCGAGTTTGCTTACCAATGCTTCGGCCATGACCGCCGTGCGCGTTCTTTCCCAAACCCAGGCGAATTTGACGGCCTATGAGTCCCAAGCCTCAACCGGGCTTCGCGTCGCTGATGCTTCCGATAACGCGGCTTATTGGTCCATTGCCACCAAGATGAACGATCAGGTCAGCGCCCTCGGCACGGTGTCGGATGCGCTTGCCGAAAGCGAGGCGATGATTTCGGTCACGAGCACGGCGCTCAACAGTACGATTTCCATTTTGCAGGGGATGAGGAACGATTTGATTTCCGCTTCCCAGCCCGGCGCGGATCTCTCCTCCGTCGACACCGCCATTGCCGCGAAGCAAGCGGAGCTCGTGAGCATCGGCACGTCCGCCACGTTCAACGGACAGAATTGGCTCGCCTACGACAATGCGACTCCGACCTCCGGTCCAGACACCACCGGAGAGGAGGATTTTCCGGACGGGACCACATTATACTCCACGCCGCCGCCTCCATTCCCGCATCCCGACCGCGATGTCGACCTCGTTTCCGGTTATGATCCGCAAGACGGCGTCAGCACGATTTCCATAAATACGAACAACCTCCAGCTATTTGAGAGTGCGAGCTGGGGCGTCTACCCGGATCAGGGAATCCTTGGTTTTTCCTCGATCACCGTCAGCAGCACGCAAGATATTCGCGACGGCGTGGAAACCGGGCCGGGGCCTTCCTACCTGGTTTCCGTATTGAACATGAAGATCACCTCGGCCACCCAGGACGACATCAATCAGATGCTGAAGGGCGTCGAGAGCGCGATAGACCTTGTCACGACGAGTGCGAGCCAGCTCGGCGCCACTTTGACACAAGTCCAAGGTCAGCAAAATTTTGTCGCAGGCCTCACGGACTCGTTGAAGACCGGCGTCAGCGCCTTGGTCGATGCCGATATGGATAGTGTTTCGACTCGCATTTCAGCTTTGCAGGTTCAAATGCAGCTCGGCATCACGTCGCTCAATATTGCGAATAGCAACGATGAAATGATCCTCGAACTTTTTCAGTCCTGAACATCTTCTTCGCGCGCTCCAGCCATGAGGCGCCGGCTTTCGCCGGCGCCGGGCCCGTTCAGCAATCTGTTTTGGTCTTCGAGACGCTGTCGCCCATTCCGTTCGTCTTCTTCACGGTCTTGCTCGCGCAGCCATCCCCATCACGCGTGATGACCTTCTTCTCAACGTCGCCGCCGACGCTGCGATGGACGGTGGACCGGTCCATGTCGGGCGAATCCCTCTGGATGATAACGTCTTCGGCGAAGGCGCTGCCTGTGAGGAAAGCGAAAGCGCTGGCGCAAATCAGGATTGATTTCATGTCTTGGTGCTCCGTTGTTGAAACGCGAAGCGCAACGCCGTTCCGGCGGAACGGTTCCGAATCCGTTCAAACACGCGTGAGCCGGCGCATATAGCCACAATCTGTCGCGGCATTGTGAGCCTTGAGCGTGGATCTAAAGGGCAAGCTGATGCGTTCGACCAACTTGTGAAGCCTCGTTCCATGCTTGGCTATTGAAGGAAAGACGATGATTCAGGCCTTGATTTTGATCTGCAGCGTCTATGTGCCACCGCAAAATTGCGATCGCCATCATGCAATCGATTCCAGTGTGCGTTCCGTGCCCTTCGGGATTTCCGGTCTCGCCGGAGAGATTGAAATGGCCGACAATGCGCGCGGTCCGGATTGGGCGCATTACGAAAAAATCGTCACCACGCGTTAATTATTTTCGGGGGCGAGCCACGCAGCTCGGCGATCAATCCATTGGATAATTGAGCGCATCTTCGGCATGGCTGTGCTTCGCTGTTCGCGCAGATGCCTTGCAGTCTTCGAACCGCCGGAACGATGTTCGCTGCCACACATTCCCGAACACCTTTGGGATAAAGGAGCGAGCGATGCGTGCAGGCAAATCGATGATGGTTGCGATGATCTCTCTTGGTCTCGGCTCGACGGTCCTTGCCGCGGGCGGCGGGGCAGGAGGAGCTGGCGGCGCCGGTGGTGCCGGTGGAGCAGCGGGCGGTGGTGCAGCCGGCGGCAGCGCGGGCACAGGCACGGGCAGCGTGACCAATGGTACCGGCAGCCCAGGCATGAATGCCACGGCGCCGGGCAATACGGGCGCGGGCACGGCTGCCACGGGCCGAAGCAGCGGCACCGGCCTCAATGGCAATGTGGGTCCTGTCATCGGCACCGAAAGCGTGCCGAGTGCGAGCGACCCGAACTCTACGAATGGCAGCGGCGACAATAATGGGACGTCTGCGACGTCCGGGCAGAATCAATAGGTCTGCCTCTCGCTTCGAAGCTTCTGTCTATTCCGGCCAGGAGCTTCGTCCGTTTATGGGCTAGTTGGTCGGGACCGACGAGGCGCCCACGTCGAGATCGCCTTCCGGCGCCTTGGCGCCAGATGCTGGATGGAAGGTCAAGAACCAGGGCACGGCGATGAACAAGAGGCCGCCCGCTAGATTGCCGAGCGTCACGGGGATCTGATTCCACAGCCACCAATCGGCGAGGGTGACTTTGGCACCGAGCATCATGCCGGCCGGAATCAGAAACATATTGACGACGGCGTGCTCGAAGCCCTGCGCGAAGAAAATGAAGATCGGCAGCCAGGCGCCGAAGAGTTTGCCCAAGGTCGAGGTCGACATCATCGACATGGTGACACCCAGACAGACCATCCAATTGCACAGCATGCCTTTTATGAAGCAGCTCAGGAGCCCGGCGGCTCCGAAAGGCTCGTAGCCCGTCGTCTTCAATTGCGCGATATCGATGATCCTCTGCGCGATGGTGCCTGGAGCCACGGCGAGGTGCCATGTGTTCGTCAGCGCGATCACGAGTAGAAGCGCATAAAGGACGCTGCCGATCAGATTGCCGATGAAGCCCCAGAACCAATTGCGATTGACCTCGGCCCATGTGCATTTCTTGGCGAAACTGGCGACAGCGAGGATCGCATAATTGCCGGTCACGAGCTCGAGCCCGAGCGAGACGATCATCACGAAGCCGACAGGGAAGACGATGGCTCCGGCAAACGCTACGCCGGTCTGCACGGCACCAGTCACGGCAAGGCTTGTCGCGATGCCGAGCAAAGCGCCGGCCATCATGCCGCGCACCAGCATATCGGAGATCGAGAGCTTGGCCCGGATCGCACCGGACTCGGCCATATTGGCCACCATGTCTATAGGCTTGACGTAATCCATTTGCTGCGCTCCTGCGAGCGGAAGGCAGCAAGCCTCATGCCAAAATTGCAAGAGTCGTTGGTTCGCTGATGGCAAGTTTAGTCACCGCGAGCTCGACTTAAACGGCGAGGGAACAAAGAGTTCAGTCTTGCGGAAAGGCGTCCGGGTTTTCCGAGAAAAGCCGGTTGCCGGCCTTGAGAAAACGAAGCGGGTCGACAGGCTCGCCGTCGATCCTTGTCTCGTAATGCAGATGAGGCCCGGTTGTGCGCCCTGTCATGCCGATATGGCCGACGACCTGGCCGGCTTGCACGACTTGGCCTTCCGTCACGGTGATCGAGGCCATATGCGCATAGCGCGTCGAAAGCCCGTTGCCGTGGTCGATCTCGACCATATTGCCATAGCCGCCATCGGGACCGGCGTTCGTCACTTTGCCGGTGGCTGTCGCATGCACGTCCGTTCCGTAATCTTCGCGAAGATCGATGCCGGCATGCATGGCGGGACGCCCAAGGAAAGGATCGACGCGGGCCCCGAAACCTGAGGTGACGTCGGGATCGCCTGCAAGCGGCTTGCGCAAAGGCACCGACGATATGGCCCGCCTCATATGTTCGACGGCGAGAATGGCATCCTGCAATGAAACGGCGGCTTGCTCGAAAGCCGATCCGTCGGCATCGAGTTTCAAAGGAATGAAAGGGCCGCCGACCGCGCTTTCGGCTGCGGCTGTTTTCGATCCGGTATCGCGGCTCTTGCGGTCGTCGACGGGAAAGCTCTGCCGCAAAGCCAAACGATCGGCGGAGAGTCCGGCTTGCGCAAGCACATTCCAGACTCGGGTTATCTCGCCGACCAAGGGCGTCTGAAGCCGTGCGACGATGCGGTCCTGATCTTTTTCGATACGGTCGAGCGAGGCCATCATGCGCGACAAGGATTCGGCTCCGTCGCCTGGATCGCGCGAATCGCTGGTCTTCTCGGGAGCGGCAGGCAAAGCGAAGCCCGCATCCTCGCTATGCCTCAGATCGAGGCCATCGGGGCGTGGCTTGGTTGCCGTCGGACTTTGCTGCGAAGCTTCATGCGGTGCGCTCTCGACCGGCGCGAAAGCCGAGATGCCTTCCGGCAGAGTTTGCGACCCATTCGGCGAAAAAGCGCCGCTCAGCAGCGGATTGGGGGTAGGGCGGGGCGGTGCCTGTCTGGCATGAGCGTCGCCCGGGACGAGGGTGGTTTGGGCCTGCGAGGTCTGGGTGATGCCGCCTTTGACATCCGACTTCGGCAATACGCGCTCGGCCAAGCTTGTCACCACGGCGCTTCGCCGTTCGAGCCGCACCTGTCGTGAGGCGAGGTCTTCCATTTTGGCGTTCAAAGCGGCTTCATCGAGCAGGCGGCGGCTCGCCGATTGATCGAGCTGCGCGCGCAGCGCCGTGATACGATCCTCATAGGCATATTGCATTTCGGCCTGGCGGTTCATCAGCGAGGCCAGCATATCGTCGCGGAAGATCAGGTAGACAGTGGCAAAAAGATACCAGAGGGCCAGCATCGGAAGCACACCGGCGATGATGTAGAAAAGCAATGGCCGGATGGAAATCTTGCGCGTGCCCTTGCCATAGCTGAAGGAAAGGCAGATACGGCGCGCCTCTCTACTTTCTAGATGACTGTAACGCAGCGACATCCTGCACCTGGATCGGGGGGAACCAGGGATCAGAACACTATGTTAAGGTTAATATTACGCTAAAGGGCGCATCGATACGTATTCGCACAGATCCGCTTTCAAAGAGCCTTGGCGGCGGCGAGTACGGCTTCGGCGTGGCCCGGAACTTTGACCTTGTTCCACACGGTCGCGATTTTGCCTTTGGGATCGATCAGAAAAGTCGTCCGCTCGACGCCCATATATTTCCGGCCATACATGCTTTTTTCGACCCAGACGCCATAGGCTTCGAGCATGGCCTTCGTCTCGTCCGACCCGAGCGCCAGACCGAGATCATGTTTGGTCTTGAATTTAACGTGGCTCGCAACCGAATCCGGAGACACGCCGACGATCGTCGCACCAGCCTTTGCGAACTCGTCCTTCAGACCGTTGAAATCGATCGCCTCCTTGGTGCAGCCGGAGGTATCGTCTTTCGGATAAAAGTAGAGGACGAGTTTTTTGCCGACGAATGCTTTCAACGAAAGTTTTCCACCTTTGTCGTCCGGCAATTCGAACTCGGGAGCTTTGTCGCCGGCC
>JAATEW010000274.1 GCA_015655535.1 Hyphomicrobiales bacterium
AACCAGTCGCGGCAGGTGATGCGGTTGCCGGTCCAATTGTGGAAATATTCATGCGCGATCACGGCTTCGATCTGCGCATAATCCGTGTCGGTCGCGGTCTCGGGCAGGGCGAGCACATATTTGTCGTTGAAGACGTTAAGGCCCTTGTTCTCCATCGCGCCCATGTTGAAATCGGAGACGGCGACGATATTGAAGATGTCGAGATCATATTCGCGGCCGAAGGCCGTCTCGTCCCAGGCCATGGAGCGCTTCAAGGCGTCCATCGCATAGGCTGCGCTCTTCTCCTTGCCGTGTTCGACATAAATGCCGAGCGCCACCTTGCGGCCGGACATGGTCGTGAACGTGTCGTGGATCGAGCCCAAATCGCCGCCGACGAGCGCGAAGAGATAGGACGGCTTGGGGAAAGGGTCGTGCCAGACGGCGAAGTGCTTGGTTGTCCCTTCGATCTTGCCGTCCTCGATCCTATTGCCATTGCTGAGCAGAACCGGCGCTTCGCTCATATCCGCTTCGATGCGAGTCGTATAGACGCTGAGCACGTCCGGCCGGTCGAGAAAATAGGTGATGCGGCGGAATCCCTCCGCCTCGCATTGCGTGCAATAAGCGGAGCCGGAGCGGTAAAGTCCCATCAGCCGCGTATTGGCGGAGGGATTGATCTCCGTCTCGATCTCGAGAAGGAAAGGCTGTTGCGGCGGCGCAGCGAGGGTGAGCTGATCCGGCGTCACGAAAAGGGCGCCGGGCGCAACCTCCCGCCCGTCGAGGAGGATTGTCTTGGCCGTGAGCCCGTCACCATCGAGCACGAGCGGCGCGCCGGGGCGCCCCAGGGGATTGGGCCGCATGGCGAGACGGGCAAGCACCCGCGTCGCGGTATCGTGAAGTTGAACGTCGAGGGCGACCGTGTCGATCAGATAATCCGCCGGGCGGTAATCGGAGAGACGCACGGGTTGAGCAACATCGGTACGCATCAAGACCTCGATTGGGAGTTTGGCGGCGTTTTGGCCGGGAGAGGGAGCTCTGGCGGGAACCAGGCATATTGCCGGGTAATCTAATGCGTCTTCCGGCCACTATGAAGACCCCGAAGGGGAAGACTTTGCCTTGCGAAGTCCAGCATCTTTAAGTAGATGCGAGGCATTACGGGCGGAGAGGGAAGATCATGAGGGGATTGAAGGTTCTGAGCGGTTGCGCGGTCGCGCTGGCTCTCCTGGCGCCGTTGGCCGTCAAAGCGCACGGCCCCAGCCGGCAAAAAGTGTCGGAAACGGTCGAAATCAACGCACCGGCGGCGAAAGTCTGGGCCCGGATCGGCAATTTCCAGGATATTGGCTGGCTGCCGGGCGTCGAAAAGACAGAAGGCACGGGTGGCAACGCCGACAAGGCGACGCGGAAAATCACGCTCAAGGGCGGCGCGACCATAGACGAAGAGCTTTACGCTTATAGCGCTGAGAAAATGAGCTATTCCTACCGTATTACCCAAGTCGACGTGAAGGTTCTGCCGGTCAATAATTATTCCTCGACCATCACGGTCACGCCGGCTGGCGATAATAAAAGCACGATCGAGTGGCGCGGCGCCTTCTATCGCGGCTTCATGAACAATGATCCGCCGCCGGAACTCTCGGACGAAGCCGCTGTGAAGGCCGTCTCGGGCATCTATCGCGCCGGGCTCGACAGCCTTAAAAAAGAACTCGAAGCCACGCAATAAGAGTGGCTTCGGGCAATTCGCCGTAGCATCTTGGCAGAAGGTCAAAATGACGGGTTTCATCGGCAATATGTCGCGGTTCGGATTCATCGCCATGATGATCGCTGCGCCGCTCGCCGTTTTCGCGCATGGATCGTCGCGGCAGAAGGTCACGGAATCGGTCGAGATCAATGCCTCGGCCGAGACGGTGTGGAAAGTGGTCGGCGATTTTCACGACATGAGCTGGCTGCCGGAAGTGATCACGACCGAAGGCGGCGCAAAGCCTGAATTCGCGCATCGCAAGCTCGTCTTGCAGGGCGGGGCTTCGATCAGCGAGAGCCTTACCAAATATGATGCTGACAATATGAGCTATTCCTATCGCATCGACGATGTCGATGTGAAAGTTCTGCCGGTCACGAATTATTCGTCGACGATCACAGTCGCACCCATCGAAGGCAATAAAAGCAAGGTCGAATGGCGCGGTGCTTTCTATCGCGGCGATCCGAACGACAATCCGCCGCCCGAATTGAACGACGAGACCTCCATCGCCGCCGTGCAGGGGCTATATCGCAAGGGTCTCGACAATCTGAAGCAGAAGGTCGAGACGCCAACGGCCGAGGCCACACATTGAAGCTCGTCGCGGCGATCATTTGCGCCGCGGCGCTCGGCGCCATCGCCCCGGGCTTGGCAGACGAAGCTTTCACACCCGATCAAAATGGCGACGATGTCAGCGTCCTCGACCTTCAGACGCGAAAGCTTGTCGCCACCATTCCCGTCGGCGGCAAGCCCGCCGGCATTGCGATGTCGCCCGATGCCGCCTTCGCCTATGTCACGAGCACGGAAGGCAAATATCTCTCCGTGATCGACACGGCGGAGCGCAAGATCGTCCGTAAGATTATGATCCCGGATACGCCGCTTGGCGTCGCGGCCGATCCCGCCGGCACCTTCGTCTATGTCGCCGGCTTCTACGACAACCATCTCTATGAGATCGATCCGCGGGAAGGCCGCATCGTCGCGACTCTGGACGTCGGTCATGCGCCTTCGGGCATTGCCTTGACGCCCGACGACAAGCTCATTGTGACGGCGGATCGCGAGGATAATCAGCTTTCGATCATCGATGCTGCGAGCTTCACGCGGCAAAGGATAGTGAAGGTCGGCGAGCATCCGTTCGGCGTGACGATCGATGCGCCAAGGCACCGCGTCTATGCGGCCGATGTCGAAAGCGATGATATGTCGGTCGTCGATTACGAAAATGGCGAGCTTGTCGGCACGGTGAAAGTCGGCAAAAGGCCTTATGCGATCGCCTTGGCGCAGGATCTGGCCTTCGTCACCAATCAATATGCAGGCACGGTCTCGGTTATCGATCTCAAGACATTGCTTCCGATCAAGACCATTCCGGTCGGCGACTATCCGGAAGGGATCGAAGCCAGCGCGGACGGCAAAACAATCTATGTCGCCAATTGGTTTTCGAATGAGGTCTTCGCCATCGACGTCGCGAGCCTCACGGTGACGGCGAAAATGCCGGTCGGCGACGGCCCGCGCGCGTTCGGGACATTCCTGCGCCAAACAAAATGAGTCATCCTAGCGAAGGCTCGGATGCAGCATCGTGCTGGCGCTCATGAAGAACCGTAAGACCGGACGGATCGCGATCGAGCAGAGCAAGCGCGCTGCTGATCGCGCGGCTTGGCAATAGATCGCCGGCTTCGTATTTTTGGAAAGCGCGCGGGCCGCCGCCGATCAATTCGCCCGCCTGTTCCTGCGTCAGACCAAGCTTTGTGCGTATGCGCTTGATGTCCTCTGGCAGGTGCAAACCCTCTTTCTCGGCTTTGAGCCGATTGAGGGCACGATCGGAGGTCTTCATGTCCTCGCCCGTGTGAATGCTCTCGTCGGACGCATCGCAATACCAACCCGGCATATCGAACACCATCTGCGCGCCCTTATATTCAATGGTCATGGGGCGCGACCCACGTTGCATTGGTGCCCCCGTTTTTGGACAGACCGGATCAGTCATCGTCTTTCTCCTTGAACGACAGCAACAAAAATTCGGTTACGATATCAGCCGTGAACTTGACGTAGAGCGTCCCCGCTTCCGAAGGCACATGATATACGTCCTGCCAAATTCGATGGTCTGCGTAAGACGTCATCGATTTGTAGAAATGCGAACGCCGCATCGTCTGGATCGTCGCCACAATCTCGGCGCGCCCAAATCCGAGTGCGGCGGCGCTTCGCACTGCTGTGCCGGTGACGTTAAGCCTATCCACATCGGCGAAAGCCGACTTAAGCGCTGTTAGATCGTAAGTCGGCTTTCGTTTTTCCATTGCCAAGCATAATATAATACACCATTATGGTGTATTATGCCAGCCGGTTCCGGACCCAGGCAGCCACGAGGCCATTGAAGATCCCGAAACCCATCAGCAGGACAGGCTCTTCGAGGCCGATCCAATGGCTTTGCAACAAAGCGGTCGCGGCGGTCGCCAGAACCATGAAGACGGAGTTCAATATATTGACACCGCCGACCACGCGGGCGCGCTGGTCGGCAGGCGCGCGATATTGGACGCCCGCGAAAAGCGGCACGACGAAAAACCCGCCGGCACAGGCAAGGCCGATGACGTCTCCGGCGATATGAAGGCCGAGTCCGCTCGATAAAAATTGAAGCAGTCCGATCTCGCCCGTGGCGTGCGACAGATGCGCGGTCGTCCAGCCGAGATCGAGCAGGAACAGGCCCATGCCCAGTGCGGCGTAAGGCACGGGCACGAGAAAAATCCGGCCTTTGGCGATGGTGGCCGCGCCCAATGATCCGATTGCGATCCCGATGGCAAAGAAGGCGCTGATCGCGGTTTCGACTTCGATGCCCGCGCCGATCCGGTTGCGCACGACGACGGGAATAAGCGACAGAGCGACGGCGCCGGTCATCCAGAAACAGGAGATCGCAAGCGCGCCATCCCAAAGCTGCTTGTCTTGTTTCAAGCCGCGCAAGAGCGTGACGGTGGAGGCAAAGACATTGGGATTTACGCGCAGGTCCTTGGCATGTGGCCGGGCCTCCGGAATGAAGAGGCTTGTCGCTGCGCAGGCGGCGGCGATGACCATCAATTGCACGATGAGATATTCCGGCGCCGGTGCCAGATGCGCCGCAAGGCCGCCGGTGATCAGGCCGAAGAGGATCGCCAGAAAGGTCGCGGCTTCGACCAGAGCATTGCCGCCGGTCAATTCTCGCATCGCGAGATGGTCTGGCAAAATTCCATATTTGACCGGCCCGAACAAAGCCGAGATCGCGCCGAGGCCGAACAAAGACACAAAGAGGACCGGCAGAGACTGAAACCAGATGCCGGCGGCCGCGATCATCTGAACGAAGATCTCGGTAAATTTCAAAATCCTGGCGACCTTGGCCTTGTCGTTCGCATCGGCCCATTCGCCGCCGAGGCCGGACAAGACGATCGAGGGCAGCATGAAAATCCCGATCGCCAGGGTCAGCAGCGAGCCGGCACGGTCCGGCGCCAGCCGGAACAGAATCAGCATGGCGATCAGGTTGCGGACGAAATTATCGTTGAAGGCAGAAAGAAACTGGCACCAGAACAGGGGCGCGAAACGGCGTGAGCGCAGAAGGTCGAAAAACATGCCGCCGTGCTTAGATCGTTATGATTTCAGATCGATTGCAAAACGCGATCAGGCCGCGTTTTCGAGATCAGGCTCAGGCCTCAGTGGGTTCGGCATGGCCGACGATCCGCACGATGGCCGGGAAGTCGGCCTGCGCCATATGATCGAGATCGTCGACATGATCGTGCACCTCTTCGACGCTAAGGCTTGGATCGACGTGGCAATGATAATTGACGACAAGCCCCGCGGGTGTCTTGCGCACCCGGACATTATGGACATCGGAAATAATGCCGGTCTCAGTGGCGCGTCTGCTGAGCGCCGCGGCGATCTCGGTGCGGATTTCGTCCGGCGCATTATGGCCCTCGAGCTCGCGCGGTTCGAGCGGTTCCATATGGGACTCGACCTCTATATCGGCGCCCAATTCGCTGCGGACATCCGTTTCGAGCCCCGACACGATCTCATGGGCGTGGCCATGTGCCATGCCGCCGTCGATCTCGGCGTCGAAACCGACGGAAATCCGGCCGTCGATTTCCTGCACGATGACATGGTGAATGGGCACATGACGCTTGGCCGCGATGAGGAGAACGCGCTCCAGCACGGTCTCATTGTCGAGCGCCACCGGGCGCGCTGCGATCGTGATCGAGGCTTCCGGATAATGCGTGCCGATCGCCGCTTTGACATCTTCCTTGATCATGGCGACGCGTTCCAGCGGCAGCGTCCTTGGAACGGCGATGCCGACTTCGCCCAGGACTTCAGCGCCGGCTGGCCGCAGGCGTAGGAAGTCGATTGCGATCACGCCCGGGACGGCGTTCGTAATCGCCCTGATCTTTTCGGTGAGGCCGGGCGGCGCGGCATCGGTCAGGCTGTTGATCGTGCGTCGGCCGAGCGCAAAGCCCGCGATGGCGATGAAGCCCGCGACGCCGAGCGCCGCGAGCGCATCGCCTTCCGGATGACCGAAATGAACCGCGATGAGGCCGGCAAGAGCGCAGGTCGCCGCGACAATATCGCTTGCGAAATTGAGCGCGTCGGCGGCCAGCGCCTCGCTTTTCGTCGCATTGGCGATCTTGTTCAGCGAATACCAGCGTAGGCTATCGACGATAATCGAGACGATCAGAACCCCGAAGGAAAGCGCGCTCGGCACGACGTCGGTGTCATGTGTGGTAAGACGGTTGATCGCCTCGGCGACGATATAGACTGCCAGGCCGAACAAAAAGCCGGTCTCGATCAAGGCGGCGAGCGCCTCGACCTTGGCATGTCCATATTGATGGTCCTCATCCGCCGGCTTGTTGGCGATTTTGATCGCAATGAAGCTGAAAAGCGTGATGGCGATGTCGCCGATATTATTCGCGGCTTCCGACAGAAGCGCCAATGAGCCGGACAGGAGTCCGGCCGCGAGCTTGCCCGCAGCGAGAAGCACCTTCACGCCGATCGAGACGAGCGCCGCTCTTTCCTTGATCTGACTATTGTCTTGCAAAAGCTAATTTCCGTTTACCGAAGCCCGAGGCATCAACGTATCGCACCTAAAGATTTATTGATGCCGGTTCCGGCCGTATGCAAAATGGTGGGGAGGGGCGGCAAATGCGGAAGGCCTCCTATATATAGCGTCGGGATTGCCGCGACAAACGCGCCTGCGTGGTGCCGGCCGCCATGGTCTAGGATGCTTCGGTGAGGGGAGAGCGACGTTGGAATATTTGCATACCATGGTCCGCGTGACGGATCTTTCGAAATCCCTGGATTTCTACTGCGACAAGCTCGGGCTCGTGGAGGTCCGGCGGATGGAGAATGAAAAGGGCCGCTTCACCTGGTCTATCTGGCGGCGCCAGATGATGCCGAACATGCCAAGAAAGACCAGACGCCCATGGTGGAACTCACCTATAATTGGGATACCGAACCCTATACGGGCGGCCGCAATTTCGGGCATCTCGCCTATGGTGTCGATGACATCTATGCGACATGTGACCGGCTTATGAAGGCGGGCGTGACGATCAACAGGCCGCCGCGCGACGGTTATATGGCTTTCATCCGCTCGCCGGATGATATTTCGATCGAGCTTTTGCAGAAAGGCCCGGCAAAGCCGCCGCAAGAACCTTGGGCTTCGATGCAGAATACAGGTGTCTGGTAACGGCCGGTTAGATTGGGACGTTCATCATGGTTGCAATTGATCGCCGCGCCTTTGTGGCAGCTTCCGCCGCGACGCTCGTCGGCGCCGATCTCGTACAAGCCGAGGCGCCTCCTGTGGATAAGACGGTTTGGGCAACGATGTCGCATGCTGCGCGCGATGCCTCCTATAACAATGGGACGGCGGTCGCCGACAGCGCGCAGATCATCGATCGCTGGGTTGCTGATTCGGCGGCGTTTCGCGCGCAGCACCCAAAGCATCTCGATCTCGCCTATGGCCCCGGCGAGCGCAACAAATGGGATCTGTTCCCGGGCGATGATCCAAAAGCGCCATGCCTCGTCTTCATTCATGGCGGTTACTGGCAGGCGCGCAACCGCGAGCATTTTTCCTGCTTCGCCGAAGGCGTAATGACGCGCGGCTGGTCCTGCGCCATGCCAGGCTATACTTTGGCGCCCGGCGCGACCTTGACGCAGATTGTTGCCGAAATCCGAAGCGCGCTCGATTGGCTCGGTGGGCATGGCTCGGCGCATGGCATCGAAGGCCCGATTATCCTTTCGGGCTGGTCAGCCGGCGGCCATCTCGCCGCGCTCACCCTGGACCATCCCCTCGTCAGAGGCGGCTATGTCGTTTCAGGGATCTATGAACTCGGACCGATCCGCGACACTTATCTCAATGAAAAGCTCAAACTGACGGATGAAGAGATCGCCATCCTGTCGCCGCTGCGCCTGCCGAGCGTTAACAAAAGGCTCGCCATTGCCTATGGCACCGCCGAACTGCCAGCCCTTGTGCATAATAGCCGCGCCTTTCACGCTTATCGGGCCAGCTTCCATCACGCGGGTGCGCTCTTTCCGATCCCGCATGCTAACCATTACACGGGTATAGAGCAGATCCGCTTGGCTGAAAGCATTCCGACGCGCACCTTGTTCCGGATGATGGAAGACGTCTGAGCCTATCCGGCCCGGGCCTTGGTTTTTACGCGCAAGGCGGATTTTTCTTTTGGCGGTTTCCGGCCCGCTCGCTCCTTCGGCGGCTTATAGCCATAGGTTTTGAACCGCTCGACGATGCGCGCGATCTCTTCGTCATCGAGAATGGCCGGCGTGCCGATGCTGGAGGCGAGATAAAACATTTTGGCGAGCGTTTCGAGTTCGACCGCGCGCCACATGGCTTCGTCGAGCGTGGTGCCGAGGACGATCATGCCATGGCTGCCGAGAAGCACGCCCATGCGGTCTTCGAGCCCGGCGAGCGCGAGATCGGACAATTCCTTCGTGCCGAAAGGTGCATAATCCGTGCAGCGGATGGTCGGGCCGCCAAAGGCCGCGATCATGTAATGCACGGCGAGGATAGGCTTGCGTAGCATGGATAAGGTCGTCGCATAAAGCGAATGCGTATGGATGAGTGCGCCCACATCGGAGCGCACCTTTAGAATATCGAGATGAATGCGCCATTCGCTCGAGGGTGGCAGCGGCCCGGTCCAAGCCCCATATTCACCATTAAGCGGCATGCTGGCGATCATCTCGGGCACGAGTTGATCGTAAGGCACGGCGGAGGGCGTGATCAGCATCGTGTCGTCCAGCCGGATCGAGAGATTGCCGGCGGTGCCCTGATTCAACCCGAATTTTTCGAGATCGCGGCAGCGGGCGACGAGGCTCTCACGGAGATCTTTTTCTTTCATATGGATCTTTCCTTGAACGGCTCGGGAGGCTGACATCGGCCGTCAGCATTATGCAAAAAAAGCTTGTTAGAGCGAACCGGCATTGAGTTTGATTCGTTCACGCTCCGGTCACAAAGGCGCCAGCATAGCGCGCGACGGCTTTGGATGGATTCGATCCAAATCAGCCATTCTGGAAGAGATTGACGGAAGAGAGATCCATGGCGGCGATACAGGGCGATCATATTCGGCGGCCGCATGATTTGGCAGAGGGGGACCTCGCCACATTGGCACCGCCTGCGTCCTCCGCCTATTTCCTTGATGTGGACGGAACGCTTCTCGACATCAAGCCGCATCCAGGCGACGTCGTGGCCGATCCCGCGCTTCAAGACCTCCTGATCGCGCTTCAGGAAAAGGCCGGAGGCGCCGTCGCCTTGATCAGCGGCCGGACGATCCAGGATATCGACCGGATTTTCGCGCCGCTGCGCCTGCCGGCCGCGGGCACGCATGGCGCCATGTTACGGTTCGGTGACGGTTCGGCGACGGATGCCCAGAGCGCACCCTTGCAGTCCGTCAGCGGCGTGGTCGAAGCTTTTGTTGCGGCGCATCCCGGTCTTTTATTCGAGAACAAGGGCGCGGCCCTGACCATTCATTTCCGTCAAAGACCGGAGCTGCGTCCCGAGGTGCTGTCGCTTCTCTCGCAATGCGCCATCGAGAGCGATTTCACCGTCTTGGAAGGCAAGATGGTCGCGGAGCTCAAGCTCTCCGAATTCAACAAGGGTACCGCGATTGGAACCTTTATGGGTCTTTCGCCGTTTAGCGGCCGTAAGCCTGTGTTCGTGGGTGATGACGTCACCGATGAATATGGTTTCGATATCGTCAACAAAATGGATGGATTGTCGATCCGCGTTGATCGCGTGGAGCATCCGACAAAGGCCCATTTTAGATTGGTTGAGCCCGCTGCGCTGCGGGCACAACTGACGACTCTTCTCACTGCATTTTAGATTTCAGCCGTAACACAGCTTCAATGAAAATTGATTGCGGTCGCGCTGCGAATCTTTGTTTCGACGCATTGCGCCGAGGCCTCGAAAAGAGCAGCATGAAGTGAGCGCAATGTCGTCATCATAAGGTCTGTATCTTCTCATAGAAGACCATGCATACGCGCACTCGTTGTGATTGAAGAGCGCGAATGCTGTCGAGGCCAAAGAGGCTCGGCGCAGAGATGACGAAGAGATCAAGCGGAGAGATCAATGTTGATCGACGAACTCGTCCACACATGCGCGCACGAAGAGGTCGCGAAAGCCGCGGTCTTTTCGCTCGGGCTGCCCTTTGCAGGGAAAGTGGCTTCCGCAGTGCAGTTTCGCGATCAGTCGATCGGTGCCTTCGTCGCGCAAGCGGTTTGCCGTTTTGCCGCCACCGCCAAGGACGACGAGCGCCAGTCGCTTCTCGCTGCAATGACGGGAAAAGATCAGCCGCTCCTGGCGGGCCTGCACTTTATTCTTGTTCCAGTTCTTGAAGACGAGGTGCGTGCGATCGGCCATGCCGCGGCGGCGCATGCCTTGGGCCGGCCGATCACGGCTCAACTCGAAGCGTGATTTGTTGAGGCGTCATTGCGAGTAAAGCGAAGCAATCCAGCGCAAAATGGATTGCTTCGTCGTTTCACTCCTCGCAATGACAGGCGATGATTGAGTGTTGACTCTACTCGCCGGTGCGGCGCGCCCAAGGCCGCGTGCCCGCCGGAATCTCGCGGCCCAAGGCGGGCTGGTAGAAATGCGTCATGGAAGCCTGACGGCCTTCTTCCAAAAGCTTGATCGTCGAGGCGTCGGTAATTTCGAACGCGTCGAAACCGCTGCGCGCCATCAATTGCAATTGATCGAAAAGCACGTCGCCGGTCGCGCGCAGCTCGCCCGTAAAATGCTGGTCGTCGCGAAGCTGCCGCGCCATCGAATAGGCGCGGCCGTCCGTGTATTTTGGAAATTGAAGCACGATCAGCGAGAAGCGCGAGAAATCGACGCCGATCTGATTGACGAGCGTTCCGGGCGCTAGAAAAAGCCCCAGCGGAATATTCGCAGTCTGTTGCGCCGCCTTGTGCTTTTGCCATTGATCCAGGCTGAGGACGACGCGGCCATCTTGCGGGATGTCTTCGCTCTCGTTCAGTTGCCGCCATGAATCGGTGCTGAAGGCGCTATCTTTATAAAAAGCCATTTAAATATCGGAGCCCGCATAGAGTGGCGCGACATGGATGCCGCATTCGACCTTGGCGCGGCCGCGCCAGCGTCCGGCGCGCGCGTCTTCGCCGGGCCTGACCTGCGATGTGCAGGGAATGCAGCCAATCGACGGATAGCCCTTGGCGACGAGGCTGTGTTTCGGCAGTTGATGTCTATCGAAATAGGCCTCGATGTCCGCGCCCGACCAGGCGGCCAGAGGATTGACCTTCACGCGGCCATTTTCCGTTTCGAACAAGGGCAGCGCCGCGCGCGTTTCGGCCTGATAGCGCTTGCGCCCGGTGATCCAGGCCTCATAACCTTCAAGCGCTTTGGCAAGCGGCAGGACTTTGCGCAGATGACAGCAGGCGTCCGGATCGCTTGCCCAGAGGAATTTTTCCGGATCGGCTTTGGCAAGCGCATCCGCATCCGGCTGAAGGGTTTTCACATTTGTCAGTTTGAGGCGCGCGACGAGTTCGTCGCGATAGGCAAGCGTCTCGGGAAACAGATGCAGCGTGTCGATGAAGAGGACAGGCGCCCCCTTATCGATCTTCGAGACCATATGAAGAAGCACGGCCGAATCGGCGCCGAAGCTCGAAACAAGCGCGATGCGGCCGGGAAACAAATCCTCGATCGCGAGCCGCAAGAGCTTTTGTGGATCGAATGCGGAAAATTTCGCGGCAAGCTGGCTTGCCGCTTCCGCGTCGCCGAAAAGGATCTCGTTCGGCGCATTCATAGATTGTCGCCTGCGAAATAGATTGCCTTTTGGAATGGCTCCATGCCGATGCGCCGCACGGCGGCGAGAAAATCCTCATCCTTGCCGGTGCGGAGCTTCAGATAAGTGTCGACCAGTTTCTCAATCGCGTCGATGATCTCGTCGCTCGAAAAGCCGGGTCCCATGACCTGGCCGATCTCGCAGGTCTCGTCGGCCGAGCCGCCAAGCGCGATCTGATAGGATTCGACGCCTTTCTTATCGAGGCCTAAAATGCCGATATGGCCGACGTGATGATGGCCGCAGGCATTGATGCAGCCCGATACGTTGATCTTGAGCGGCCCGATGTCGGCGGCGCGCTCGCCATTGCCGAAGCGCTCCGACAGGCGTTGCGCGATGGGGATCGAGCGGGCGGTCGCCAGCGCGCAATAATCGAGACCGGGGCAGGCGATGATGTCGCTGACGAGCCCGATATTGCCTTCGGCGAGGCCTTGTTCGACGAGCTTGTCGAAAATCGCGGGAAGGTCGTCGAGGGCGACATGCGGCAGAACGAGATTCTGCTCATGCGCGACGCGGATTTCATCCTGCGAATAGGCCTCAGCCAGATCGGCGACGGCCTCCATCTGCTCGGCCGAGGCATCGCCCGGAATGCCGCCGACAGGCTTGAGCGAAATGGTGACGATGCCGTAGCCCGGCTTCTTATGTGGCACGACATTATATTTCAGGAAACGCGCGAAAGCCGGATCGCCCGCTTTGCGGGTTTCGCAGACCATCGACACGGCTTGACGCTCTTTCAGGGGCGGCAGAGCGAAATAGGCCGCGATGCGGGCGAGTTCGGCTTGCGACAAGGTCAGATGCTCGTCGCGGTGCTTGGCGAAATCGGCTTCGACTTCTTCGCGGATATCCTCGATGCCACGATCTTCGACGAGAATTTTCACCCGCGCGCGATATTTATTGTCGCGACGGCCTTCGAGATTGTAGATGCGCAGAATCGCATTAGAATAGGCGAGCAGATCCGCCTTCGGCAAAAAGTCGCGGAGCTTGCGCGCGACAAGCGGCGTGCGGCCCTGGCCGCCGCCGACATAGACGGCGAAGCCCACTTCGCCCTTGTCGTTCTTCACGATCTGGAAGCCGAGATCATGCACCTGGATAGCGGCGCGATCATGCGGCGCGCCGTTCAGCGCGATCTTGAACTTGCGCGGAAGATAGGAATATTCCGGATGGATCGACGACCATTGCCGCAAAATCTCGCCATAGGGGCGGGGATCTTCGATCTCGTCCGCGGCGGCGCCTGCGAAATGATCGATCGTGATGTTGCGGATGCAATTGCCGGAGGTCTGGATCGCGTGCATCTCGACGGTCGCGAGCTCGGCCAAAATATCCGGGCAATCGGCGAGCGCCGGCCAGTTGAACTGGATGTTCTGCCGCGTCGTGAAATGGCCGTAGCCGCGATCGTAGCGCCGCGCGATGAAGGCGAGCTTGCGCATCTGGCGTGCCGACAAAGTCCCATAGGGCACGGCGATGCGCAGCATATAGGCGTGCAATTGCAGATAGACGCCGTTCATCAGCCGCAGAGGCTTGAACTGATCCTCGGTCAACTCGCCCGAAAGGCGGCGCGCGACCTGATCGCGAAACTGCGCCACACGCTCGGCGACAAAGCCCGCGTCGAATTCGTCATAACGATACATGTCAGCTCCGCGCGCTTTGGTCTTGGCGGGGACGGTAGTCGACCGTCGGCCCCTTGGCACGGATGGCGTTGCGCAGCGTCAAGGCCTCCAGGCCTTTGGCCTCCGCTTCGACATCGACGGCGAAAGGATCGACGATCAGATTGCGCTTCTCATCCGCTTTGGCCTGTTTCAGCCCGGTTTCGATCTCCGTCTCCAAAGCGAAGCGTTTGGCTTGATCGATCTCGGGCGTCCAGGTGCCTTCGGCCGCGAAATAGACCACGATTCCGTCTTGCAACCGATTGGCGGAGATTATCTTCAACATCGCCTTCACTTCTAACATCGACGGCGCCGCTGCCCGCTTTGACACTGGTGTACTGCGTTGGAGGCGGCTCTATGAAGCGGCCTAACTGCCCAGCTTTGGTCGATATAGGCAATTGGTGCGCCTTCAAAGGCATATAAGCTATTTAACAGAAAAGACGACATTAATTTTTTAAAGTCCGTATTTAGACTGTAAATTAGACTTGTTCTCTACAAAATCTATAGATAGATTGTAGGCATGCGGTCCCTGGGCCCTGCGGCAGGCGAGGATCACAGCGGTCCTTGGCATCTCCTGCCAGCTTTTGTTTTGGTGCGGATTTTTCAAAGAAATCCACTGTCCGAGGCGGTTCACTTGCTTTCATCCTTGCGCCGCCCCTCGATCCTGCCGGGCTTTGGCTTCGCCTTCGGCATAACGCTCGCCTATCTGGGCCTGATCGTGCTTTTGCCTTTGTCGGCGCTGGTTTTGCGCGCCTCCGGCCTTGGCGTGTCCGGGCTCTGGGCCATTGCGACGGAGCCGCGCGTGCTTGCGGCCTTGAAAGTGAGCTTCGGATTGGCTTTGGCGGCGGCTACCGTCAATGCCGTCTTCGGGACGATCGTCGCCTGGGTGCTGGTGCGCTATGAGTTTCCAGGCCGGCGGCTTCTCGATGCCGCGGTCGATCTGCCCTTCGCCTTGCCGACGGCGGTGGCAGGCATTGCGCTTGCCTCCATCTATGCGCCGAACGGCTGGGTCGGTTCGCTCGTCGCGCCGCTCGGCTGGAAGATCGCCTTCACGCCGCTCGGCATTGCCATTGCTTTGGTCTTCGTCGGTCTGCCCTTCATCGTGCGGACGATCCAGCCGGTGCTCCTCGATCTCGAAAGCGATGTGGAAGAGGCCGCTGCGACGCTTGGCGCATCGCGCTTGAGAACCTTGCTGCAAGTCGTCTTGCCGGTGCTCGTGCCGGCCATTCTCACGGGCTTTGCTTTGGCTTTCGCGCGCGGTGTCGGCGAATATGGCTCGGTGATCTTCATCGCCGGCAATCTGCCCTTCGTGTCCGAAATCGCCCCGCTGCTGATCGTCGTGAAGCTCGAAGGCTTCGACTATACCGGCGCGACCGCCATCGCCACTTTGATGCTGGGCGCGGCCTTTCTCGTCCTGCTCGCCGTCAATCTGATCCAGGCTGTCGCACGCCGGAGGCTCGGCAATGTCTGAAATCATCTTGGATCGTCAGCATGCCCCTGATCTCGGCCTCGCCGCGAAGGCGCGCGCCAAAATCCGTACGCGGCGTGCGACGCCGGTCACGCAAGACGGGCCTTGGCTCCGGGCGATCCTTGTTACGCTTGCCGCGGCTTTTCTTTTGTTCTTTCTCGTGCTGCCGCTCGTTGCGGTTTTCTACGAGGCGCTGCGTGGGGGCATCGCCACTTATTTCGCGGCGCTCACCGAGCCTGATGCGCTCTCCGCCATCCAATTGACGCTGACCGTGGCGGCGATCGCCGTGCCGATGAATGTCCTCTTCGGTATCGCGGCGGCCTGGGCCATCGCCAAATTCGATTTCAAAGGCAAAAGCTTTCTCGTCACTTTGATCGATCTGCCGTTCTCGGTGTCGCCGGTCGTTGCCGGTTTGATCTACGTGCTCTTGTTCGGCGCGCAGGGGCTCTTCGGGCCTTTCCTGCAAGCGCATCATATCCAAGTCATCTTCGCAATTCCCGGCATCGTGCTTGCGACGGTCTTCGTGACCTTTCCCTATGTCGCGCGCGAGCTGATCCCCTTGATGGAGAGTCAAGGCACGCTCGACGAGGAAGTCGCCCTGACACTTGGCGCCAGCGGCTGGACGACATTCTGGCGGGTCACTTTGCCGAACATCAAATGGGCGCTGCTTTACGGCGTGCTTCTCTGCAATGCGCGGGCGATGGGCGAGTTCGGCGCGGTCTCGGTCGTTTCCGGTCATATCCGCGGCTACACGAATACGATGCCGCTGCACGTCGAGATTCTCTACAATGAATATAACATCCAGGCCGCTTTCGCCGTGGCCTCTCTGCTCGCGCTGCTCGCCTTGGTGACGTTGGCGACGAAGACGCTGCTCGAGATTTACTTTGGCGAGAATCTTGGTGGCAAGGCGCGCAGGCAGTAACCTTTCAGGAGTCCTTCACATGCAGGTTCGCGCCCAAAACATCATCAAGCGCTTCGACGGCGGTCCGGGCAATGCCGCGCTCGACGACGTCAGCCTCGATGTCGGCAGCGGCGAATTGGTCGCGCTGCTTGGGCCGTCGGGTTCAGGCAAGACGACGCTTTTGCGCGTCATCGCCGGACTCGAACAGGCCAACAGCGGTCAGGTTTTTTTCGGCGACGAGGATGCGTCGCAGAAATCGGTGCAGGAGCGCCGCGTCGGCTTCGTCTTTCAGAATTACGCGCTCTTCAAACATATGACGATCGCCGAGAACATCGCCTTCGGGCTTGAAGTGCGTACGCGCGGCACCCGTCCGCCGAAAGCTGAAATCAAACGCCGCGTGCTCGAACTTCTCGATCTCGTGCAATTGTCGGGGCTCGACAAGCGCCGGCCGGCGCAGCTCTCGGGCGGCCAGCGCCAGCGCGTGGCTTTAGCGCGCGCGCTTGCCGTCGAACCCAAGGTGCTTTTGCTCGACGAGCCTTTCGGCGCGCTCGACGCCAAGGTTCGGCGCGACTTGCGGCGCTGGCTGCGCGAGATCCACGACCGTACCGGCCATACGACGATTTTCGTCACGCATGATCAGGACGAGGCGCTTGAATTGGCTGATCGCGTCGCGGTCTTGAGCAAGGGCAAGATCGAGCAGATCGGCACGCCGGACGATATCTACGATCATCCGGCGACGCCCTTCGTGCATGATTTCATCGGCGAGGCGAGTTCTCTGCCGGTGGTGGCACGCGACGGGTCTTTCTGGCTCGGCGCTGAGCGCATCGGCCTGCCGGTGCTCGGCGGTCAAGCGGGGCAGGGGCGATTGTTTGTCCGGCCACAGGATGTGGTTTTCGATCAGGCGGGCGGCATCCCGGCCGAAGTGGTGGCGGTGCGCCGGACGGGCGCCGCGCGCCGCGCCGAAATCGCCTTTCCGGCCTTGGGCGGCGAACGGGTCGAGATCAATGCGCCGGCCGCGCTGAATTTCCAGCCTGGCGAGACCCTGCCGGTGCGCTTCATGCGGGGGACGTTCTATCCGGGGTAGGGTGGGGCTGCTCAATCGCCGACTAAAAGGTCGCCGGTAATTTTGCGTCGGCCGTGAACAATGCGGAAGATTGTCACGATGCCGCTTGCCGGCTCATACTCGTAAATCACGATGTAGGGCGATACGATTCCGATGCGAACGCGTTCGCCAATTGCGGGGCGACATGGCCCGCTATCTGGATGAATGGCCAAGCGCTCACAAAGCGCCTCGAAATCTGAAGCATATTTCGCGGCGACTCTATGGCCCGCCTTGGCCACTAAATCGATGATAATATAAGCGCTATCGGCCTGCGCCAACAAAGAGACGATGACTCGTGCCATTAAGGCCGAAGGGATGCCAAAAGCGCTACATTAAAAGCCTTGTGCTCTTCAAGCGAGACGAACTCGCCGCGCGCGACCGCGGCGCGCGCAGCCTCGACGAAAGGCTTTGCCCATGCCAGATCGTCGCTTTCCTCAGTAGCGCGTTCGGCAATGCGCTCATCGATCAGTTGGCGCGCAGCTTCCTCGACCGAGGCAAAATCGCCGCTCGCGACATGGGCCTTAAGCCACGCTTCCTGTTCGGGAGTAAGTGTGATGGACATGCCTCCTTATACCACGGTTATTTTTAATAGGGAATGCGCGGGCGAGACCCTGCCGGTGCGCTTCATGCGGGGGACGTTCTATCCGGGGTGAGTCTGATCGCACTTATAGGTGGCGCGTGGCATCCATGCGGTTGTGCAGGATGCGAACAATGGCAACGCCATAAGCCGTTGCACGAAAGTAGACCACATGACGCTCAACGCCACGCCGCCGATAGCCGGGGCGGATGTGGTCGCAGGCCGGCGCCGCTTTCGGGGCACGGGCCAGTTCGTCAAAGATTGTTATCAGTCTGTCGATGTAGCGGCTTGCTTACACGGTGCCCCACTGGTCTTGGATGTAAGTCGCGATGTCTTCCAAATCGCGCTCCGCGGCCGGCGAAAGCCGATACTCAGCCATGCGAGAGTTTCATTTTTCGCTTAAAGGCCGCCGGGTCGAAAGGCCGGGGCTCACCGCTGTTCTCGCCCTCGATCAGGGCTTGACGGATCGTGTCGATTTCGGCGCTGCGTTCCTGCTCGCGGCGGATGAGATCGCGGATGTATTCGCTGTCGTTTGTGTAATGCCCACCGTCGATCTGGGCCTTGATCCAAGCGTCCTGCTGATCGGTTAAGGTGATGGTTTTACGCACGGTTCCCATGGCTCAGCCTTGAATTCAAGAGAAGCGTCATACTATTCGTGCAGTTTAGCACAAAATCGCACACGCACAAAGCCGCGTTAAAAGGGAAGACAAACTATCAGCCCGAAGGGAGCGGGCTGCTCTGTCGATCCAAGCAACAGGCGCGCACTACCTAAAATGTAGAGCAGGCTTTTAGCGAAAAACCACTGACATTTTTTCGCGGCATGCTCCAGCGGTTCCGAAGCGATCCGTTATGCGGCAATAGCCTTCAGGACAAGGGGGGCGCACAAATTTGCGGTCGAGGTGCTCTTCCTGTGCCGCAGATGGCCTTACTGCTTACGGCTGAAAACCCCGGCGCTTATGAGCGGGTTCTCGCACCTCTGACGCCGATGATCAGGCTGATTATTATTATTGCTTCGATCATAAAGAACCAGAATTGCCCAAGCGAGAAAAGCAGCCCAAAAACCCCCATCGCGATCGGCACGATAAACAGGATCGTTATGAGTTGGTTGAATGGGTTGGGCGCCTCCGAAGGCACCGGAAACTTTTTCATATAAGTCCGGAGATGATAGACGAGGGTCGCGGCACCCAGCACCTGAAGCAGCAGGAACAGAAATGCCGCTTCGATCGTTTCGGTCGTCAATTCCATTTGATTTTCCGAACGGGTAAAGCCGCTTCTTCAATATGCCTCAATGCTCCTTCTTCCATTGCGTATAAGAGATGCGCGGAAGCTCGAAGCGGTCCGTGGTGCGGCAATAGACCGAGGGTGACCCGAGCCGCCCAAGCGGCGCGAAAGCCTCGATGTGGAAGCGCGGGCCGACAAGATGATCGGCGACATGAAACATCACCACTTGGCCGATGAAGAGCGTATTGGCGCCGAGCGGCTGCGCACTATGCAACTTGCATTCGAGACTGACCTGCGCCTCGGCCAAGCGCGGGGCCTTTACGTGAACTGAGGACGCCGCATGCACATTGGCAGGTTGAAGCTCGCTTTGGTCCGGCGGGAAATCCGTCGCCGAAATATTCATCGCTTGGAGCAGGTCCTCGGTCACTAGATTGACGACGAAGTCGCGGCCGGTCTCGATGTTTCTTGCCGTATCCTTCTGCGTGCCGTCGTCGCGCCGGCCGATGCTGACGATCACATAGAGCGGATCGCCGCAGACCGCGTTGAAGAAACTGAACGGGGCGAGATTGACGAGCCCAGTCTCGCCGAGGCTCGTGACCCAGGCGATCGGACGCGGCACGACCAGATTGGTGATGAGCTTGTAATTATCCGCATTCGTTTGAAGAGAAGGATCGATTTGCATCAGGCTGCCATTCAGTGAGCTGTCGCGTGAAATCGTAGCGCAACGGTCTCTCAACCGCGACCCTGGCGCCGAACACGTCATCGTTACGGCAATGGCTTTTACCGCGAGGGCAAAAGCTTTACGAACCCTTGCGAAACGGGCCGCGACCGCGGTCCCGGATTGGGAATAAAAGACCGGAGCCCGCACAAAGCGCGCACGAATCGGATGCCGGGCCAGATTGCGGCTTTGTTCGCATAAAGCCTCGTGGGCTTCTCCTTGCGAGCTACCAACCCGCCTCGACGGGCTATTTCCCGATGAAGGCCGCGGCACGCTTTTCAAGAAAGGCGGCGACGCCTTCTTGAGCATCACGAGTTGGAACGATGCGGGCGAAGGCGGCTTCTTCGATTGCAAGACCATCGTCGATCGACGCATCCATGCCGCGATGAATGGCGCCGAGCGCGGCGGCGAGCGTCAGCGGCGGTTTGGCAGCGATTTCGTTCGCCAGCGCGAGCGCTTCCGTGAGAAGGTCGGAGTCGGCCACGACGCGATTGATCAGGCCGAGGCGGGCCGCTTCCATCGCGCCGAACGTGCGGCCGGTCAAGATCAGCTCGATGGCGGCCTTTCGCCCGACATTGCGTGGCAAGCGCTGCGTACCGCCGAAGGTCGGCATGATCCCGATGTTGATCTCGGCTTTCGAAAAGGAAGCCGTCTCCGCCGCGAGCGCGATGTGGGTGGATTCCGTGAGTTCGCATCCGCCGCCGAAGGCAAATCCGTTCACCGCTGCGATAATGGGCTTTGGGAAGGATTCGACGCGCCTCGTCATCTGATGGCCGGGCCGCATGAAGTGCATGATCGCCTCAGCCGGGCCAGCCCGCATATGTTTTTGAAAGGCCGCTATGTCGGCTCCAGCGCTGAAGGCCCGGCCGGTCCCGGTGATCACGATGACCCGAATGGATGGGTCCGGCTCTATGCTGTCTAGCGCCGCCATGAGGGCCGCGATCAGCTCGTTGCTCAGCGCGTTAAGCTTGTTGGGCCGGTTCAAGGTCAAGATCGCGACCGCGCCGCGGTCCTCGCGTAAGAGGATGGAAGCGGCATCCTGCTCTTTTTTATCCATATAACCTCCCAATCTTTCCTCCTGCGGGCGGGGTTTTCCTCAAGCGGAAAAACCGCCTATAAGCCCCATATGACATTTTCTGAACAGATTCCTAACTTGATCGCGCATTATGGCTATGTCGCTATTTTCTGCGTAATCGCTTTGGAAAGCGCCGGCATCCCTCTGCCGGGGGAAACCATCCTGGTGACGGCCGCGATCTATGCCGGAACTGCGCATGGCTTGAACATTTACGGCGTCATCGGCGCGGCTGCCGCGGGCGCCATATTCGGCGACAATATAGGCTTCTGGGTCGGTCGCGAGATCGGGCTCCATTTACTGATCAAGCATGGCCATTATATCAAGCTCGACGAAGCCAGATTGAAGCTCGGCCAATATTTGTTTCAAAGGCACGGCGGCAAGATCGTGTTCTTCGGGCGTTTCGTCGCCGTCTTGCGGGCTTTCGCGGCTCTGCTTGCAGGCGCCAATGGTTTCGAGCCGAAGCGGTTCTTCCTCTTCAATGCGGCTGGCGGCATTGTTTGGGCCACGCTCTTTGGAACGCTTGGCTATGTCTTTGGCGCCGAGGCGCATAAGATTGCAGGCCCGTTTGGATTGGCGATGCTGATTGTTGCCCTGATCGCACTATTTTACGGCTGGCGCTTTTATAAATCGCATGAGGCGCGCCTCATGCAGGAAGCGGAAAAGGCGCTGCCGGGGCCGCTCGCGGAGCGCTTATGACGAACGGCCTAGGATGAATAAGCGTGCCCGCCGCGCCTGTGTTTTAGCTTTGGAGCTTCCTTGTTCTTAGAGACCATCCAACCGCTCATTGCCCAGCATGGTTACTGGGTCGTCTTCCTCGTCATCATGCTTGAAAGTGCCGGCGTACCGCTGCCGGGCGAAAGCGCGCTGGTGCTGGCCGCCGTCTATGCGGGTGCCACAGGTCAGCTCGACATTACCTATGTGATCGCAACCGCCATCGCGGCGGCGACGATCGGCGACAATTGCGGCTTTTGGATCGGGCGCATCTACGGCGTCCAATTGCTGGAGCGCTATGGCCGCTTCGTCAATCTGACCGAAAGCCGCCTGAAGGTCGGGCGCTATTTATTCGAGCGTCATGGCGCGAAGATCGTCTTCTTCGGCCGCTTCGTCGCCGTACTGCGCGTCTTCGCGGCCGTGCTCGCGGGCGTGAACAAATATGGTTGGAAACCGTTTTTGTTCTTCAATGCCGCTGGTGCCGTGACCTGGGCGACTTTGATGGGTCTTGGCGGTTATGTCTTCGGTGAGTCGATCAACCGCGTGAGCGGGGCGCTTGGCATAGCCGCGTTGGTCATCGCTCTCATCGGCATAGTTGCCTTCATCTTTTTCATGCGGCAGCAGGAAAAACGTATCGAGTTGCAGCTCGAAACGGTGGCCGAGGCCGAATATGGCAAGACTTCGCAACAGGTTCCGGAACCGGGCGAATGATGGAACGCTCCGCTGCGTCTTACGTTCAAGAGTGAGACACAGAGGACATCAGTAATGGACAAGAAAACTATTGTTTTATCAGTGGCTTGGTTTGCACTCGCTGCAGGCCCGCTTGCCGCCCAGACGGCGCCCGGCGCGCCTGGGAGTGACAAGGTCATTCCTGAAAAGGAATCGCCGCCATTGAACCAAACGCAGCCCGATTCCGACGTGAAGTCTGGCCGAAGCCTTAGCCAGAAGCTCGATTCATCGGGCGGTGTGATCGAGCCGCCGTCGGGCGTCGATCCCGATATCAGCAAGCCGGCGCCCGATCCCAATCCGAACTCGACGCCGGTGATCAAACCGCCGGGAACGCCGGGCGGTCCGCCTGGACCGGAAGCGAAATAAGTTCAAGATGCGCGGCCTTCGGGCCGCGCATTTGTCTAGAGCATCCAGCTTTCAGGTGGAATCACCTGAAAGCGGATAAGATGGCCTAGATTCAAAAATGTAGAGCATGTTGCGAAAAACCGCTGACACTTTTTCGCAGCATGCTCTACATTTGTTCCGGAAGAGCAAAAGAGCGGGGAGCCGGCTGCCGGGTGTTCTCTGGCTTCTTGTCTTCTTCCGCGCATAGAATGCGCTGCAAAATTCCGAAGAAGACATCGCGCGCGGCGTGCTGACTCAAATTATGGTCGGCGTTTTCGATGAAGGCGACGGAAACATGAGGCGCGCCTTTGACCCGCGTGCCCTTGATGCGCCGGTAGAGCGAGAGTTCGTCGAGACCGGCATCGCCGACGGAAAGAACATAGCATTGCTGGACCTTGCGTCGGTCAAGCGCCTTCATCCAGCCTTTGACACGCGCGATCTCGCCATTTGCTTCATTGCCGAACCGGCTCGTGACCGATGAAACAACGGCCTTTGCTTTTTTGCGCAGCCTCGTGGCGAGCGTGTTGAAAATGCCGCGCGCTTTGACTTCGCCGCGCAAGAGCCTGCGCCATGTGTCGGGCACGAGGATTTGCTTCAGATAGAAGCCAGTCGAGCGATAGGTTTCGCGATAGGCGACGATCAGCGAATCGCCCTTGTGCCAAATGAATCTTTGCAGATTGACCATCACGATCCGCGAAACGCGCGGATCGGCGACGGCCGTGTGGAAGCTCAAATGCGCACCCGCGCAAAGGCCGATGACTGTCACGTTGCGAAAGCCCTGCGCCTCCAGCCAGTCGATGGCGGCGGAAACGTCCTCGGTAGATCCATCGCGATAGAGAATCTGTTCGACGCCTCCGTCCGGGTTGGGGCTGTCGCCAATGGCGCTTATGTCGATGCGCAGCGAGACGAGCCCGAGACCGGCGAGTTTGCGGCACACTTCCACCGTCGAACGGCCCCAACCTATGTGGTGATTGGCGCCGGCGTTCAGATAGACGATGGCCGGCCGCTCGGTGTCGAGGTCCTTCGGGACGCACATCATTCCGAAGAGATTTCTGCCGCCGCCGAAAAAGACGGGATGTTCGCTGAAATGATCTTCTTCCTGCGGTCGATAGGTCAAGGGTTGAGATGTTGCTTTGCGTGACCCCGGATCGAAATGTGCGGCGAGCCATGCGAGCATGTGCTGCGAGGCCTCGGCCGGATAACGCGAAAACGCCGGGTCCATCATGAATTCGGCATAATGGTTGAAGACCTGGCTCTCGACATGGCTGGCGAGCCCGCTCCAGCTTTTTGCAAGACGGGTCGCGGCAGCCTGTGTCTCAATGGCAACGATAAGCACTTGGGGAGCAGGGGCCTTGGGAAACCCTGTGAGATCGATTGCGCCTATGTCCTTCACGATCTCCGGCGTGAAAAGAAAGCCTGCGATTTCGAGATCGGCTGCGAGGTTCGCCTTGTCCGCGCCTTCTGGGTTGCGGATGAGATTGGAGAGCGTCGAGAGTTCGCGCATATAGGCGCGGCCGGTGACGACGGGTGCGAGCAGCACGAGTCCGGAGATCGTGCCGAGCCGTTCTGCCGCGAGCGCCGCGAGCGCGCTTCCAAAGCGCAATCCGACGAGCACGATCTTTTCGACCTGGGCCGTGGTGCGCAGCCATTGGACGGCATCTTCGATGCTTGCGATCCAGGCTTCAAGCCGTTCGGGGTCGCGGTCGCCGCCAAGCGAGTCGCCCGTTCCGGCATAATCGAACCGCAAAGACGGATAGCCTTGCGCCGCGAATTGATCGGCCATCAAACGCAAGCTCTTATACGTGCAAAGATCTTCATGGCCTTGCGCCGCGCAGATGACGATCCCACATGTGCCGCCGGCGTCGTGAAACCAACCGGAAGATGTCGCGAAAGTGACCGGGGTCATGGTTCGTTTCCGTAAGCGATGCTTGTGCCGTTGACGGCGGCGACTCTGCCCTTCGGCGTGGCATAAGTCGGATGGCGCGGGACGAGTTTAATGTAGCGGCTAAAGCCTGGCGCGAGATGAAACCAATTATCTTCGGCTCTGAAAATCTCGTCCGAGATATGGATCGATTGCGCAAACCTTTTGGCCGTGAGCTTCAGATGCCAATCGGCGTTATGCTGGACAAGCTCGGCTTCGAGATCGAGCTCGTGGCGCGCTTGGCCGCGCCCGAGCGGAAAGTGAAAGGCTTCCGCAATCAGTTCGTTGCTCTCGCCGTCGTAAAGCTGCGCGAAGGTCACATCATGCGACGGTTCGCCGAAACGATAGGCATAGGTCGTGTCGAAGAAGCCGCCCCAAAGATCGGTCGCAGGCAGCATAATCGTGCTGTGCGGATCGAGGATTATCTCGCGCTTGGCCCGCATGACGGGTACTTCGCCGTCGCGCAGCGCCATCAGCGACAGATGCACGGGCTTCGCCACGGCGGTTTCATTGATGAGATGAAGCCGCAAGCCGTTGATGCCTTCATCCGTGAAGATCACCGTCACCGGCTTGAACGCGCGCTTCAGTCCGAAATAGGAGGATTTCGGCTCGCCCAATGAATCGACCACGCCCCAGCCGGCGCCGGGCCAGAGATCCTGAAAGAACCAGACAAGCCCGCCGCGTGTGATGGAGCCGGTACGCCGCCATTCGGCGAAGGTGGCTTCCATCACTTCGGCCGTTACCGCGCGGGAGAGATCGAGATAGCGCTCGGGATCCTCCTGGCACAAGGCAGCCGCATCGACGCGATAAAGCGCTTCGAGATAGAAATTGCGGACATCTTCGAAGAACCATGTCGCGCCCGTGTCGCGCGGAACGCGCGGTGCGAATGCGGGGTGTTCGATCCTCGGTGCGTCGCGCTCGAGCGTGAAGGGCGCGGCGTCGGGCACATTGGCGAAGCACAGGCATTCGGTGGCGAAACGCACATCCGCGCGGCGCGCATCCTCGATCGGAAAACAATAGGCGCTGACGCCATAATAATGGCTGATGCCTTCATGCGTGACGAAGGGAAGCTCGCCGCCATAGGGCGTATGCGGCACAAAGGGTATATCCGGCCTTAAGTCCGTGACGGCCCGCGGCAACACCGAGTCGAAGAGACTGTTGGACCATGTTTTTTCCGGCAGGCCGAACATGGCCGCCTGCTGCGCCACTTCGCTGCCGCCGCACAGCGCGATAATCGACGGCGAGGCCTGCGTGCGCGCGAGAAACTGCCGGGCTTCTGCGACGGCGGAGGCCATGAAGGCCTCGTCATCGACAGGATAGTCGAAATTGGCAAACATGAAATCCTGCCAGACCATCAGGCCGAGCTCGTCGCACAACGAATAGAACTCATCCCCTTCATAGACCATCGTGCCGCCGACCCGCAGCATGTTCATGCCGGCGTCGCGCATCAAGGATAATCCAGGCAGATAGGTTTCGCGCGTGGCGCTTAAGCCCACAATATCGGCATTGGTCCAGCAGGCACCGCGGCAGAACAATGGGACGCCATTGATAGTGAGGCCGAAGCCTTTTCCGTCAGCGCCGCGATCGAGCTCTATATGGCGGAAGCCGACGCGGCCGAGATCGATCGTGGTTGCACCGATCTCCGCCGTCACAGCGTGAAGCGTGGGTTCGCCATGCGTATGCGGCCACCAGGGCTCGATACCATCAAGTTCGAGATGCGCCGCGATCTGTCCGGCGGCATTGCGCGCGAGAGGCGCGCTGTGGTCCGCGCAAGTGACTTTTGCGTCATGAGCGTCCGCGCCTTCGACATCGAGGCGGACGTCGAGATGCCCACGCGTGCCATCGAGCGTGGCACGGAGATCGGCGTCGCAGACGCGCAGCGGACCTGGCTCGATTTGAAAGATACCGCGCCATGGCCCGATCGCATGGACGGGCGGCGACCAGCCCGGCGCATGGCCGAGCAAGGTCGTGCGGACGAAGCGCAGATTGGGCGCGCTCGGCAATCGCGGCCGCCAGCGCGCGCGCTTGCGTTTTTGGTTGAGCACGGGCTCCAAGGCGCGAAAACAAAGATCGAGCCGATGCGCGCCGGAGAGCGTGACTTCGATCTCATGCGCGAGGAACATATTGTCCGAGGTCAGGATCAAGGTGTCGTCGAGATAAACTTCGGCAAGGGTGGCGAGGCCTTCGAAAAGAAGGCGCATGGCGCCTTTGCCCTCGATCGCCGTGCGATACCAGAAGTCATGCGTCTCAAGCGGTTCGTGCGTTTCAAATTGCCAGAGGCCTGCCTTGGCGAGGCTGGCGGCGGCCGTGCCAGGAACCTCGGCTGGAATCCATTCAAGCTCTTTGTCCAAGCCTGATGGATCGAGAAATGCACCAGCCTCGCTGCGAATCATCCGCCAGCCCGACGCGACCGGCATTTTCCTTTCGCCGCTGATGGAAAGCACCTTGGCCAATTGCCATGCCTTTGAATTAATCGCGGTCGCCGTCATTGCGAGCGTAGCGAAGCAATCCAGGCTACTGTTTTCGTCTTTGCCTCTGGATTGCTTCGGAGCTTCGCTCCTCGCAATGACGTCCGAATAATTTCGTCCTGATTCTAAGCACAATAGCGCGCGGTCAACGCATCGAGCGCGGTTTGATAATGTGCGACGAGCGAGTCGAGCTGGGCCGCCAGACCTTCGAATTTTTTCTTGGCGGCGGCGCGCGCAAGTTGGAATTGGAAGGATTTGGCGCCGGTCGCGATGGATTTACAAGCCGTAACGGCCGCCTCAAGGCCGGACTCACCTTGCTGGCCGAGCCACACAAGATGATCGGCGAGAAGCTCGAAATTGGCGCCGAGCTGGCGGCAGGTATTGAACGCATATTTGTGAAAATAAGCAGGCTCGCGTTGTGCGAGATAATGCGCCTTCTCGCGAATGCGATTTTGAAACGCTGCCACGGGATTATCCGCGGGCCGTGTCGCGAGATGCTTGCGCAAGAGGCTTAAAGCCGTCTGGTGAAGATCGAGACCCTTCGGCGGCGGATCGAATTTCACAAATTCGCTGTAAGGGAAAAGCCGCGTGGCTTTCGCCGCCGCATCGAGATTCTTGCCGAGGATCGCGTCATAATCCTCGCCCTCGAGCGTGAACAATCCGGCATTATGGAAATAATCCATGCGCTTTGCGACGGGATCGAGCCTATTGATGCCGATCGCCGTCTTCGTATGTTCGAGCCGGTAGGAGAGCCCCTTGGTATCCGGCAGATAGAAGCCATTGACTTCGATCGCCGGCAGACGGCCGCGCTCGATCTGTTCGAGCGCATGCGATTCGACGCAATCGTAAATCGCGAGTTCCATCAGCTTGGCACCGTAGAGAAGCGCCAGATCCTCGGGCGGAAACTTGAAGAAGGTGAATTGATCGCCTTCGAAATCCTGCGCGACGGTGAAGCCCAGCGCCGCGACTGGATTTTGCCCGAGCGCATTGATGATCTCGATCCAGAGATCCATGAAGCAATTGGTTTCCGGCCATTCGCGCGCCGTATCGTGCAACTCGCTCCGGCGATAGGTCTCAGGCGTCAGGGCTGGAAAGACGGCTGGAACCGTTTGTGCTTCGGTGGCTGCGAGCACGCTCAACCCCACAAGGCTTCGCGTACGGAGGAAGGCCATGCCGCGGTGTCGAGACCATGATGTTTGAAGAGAGCGAGCACGACGCGCTCCATGCCGAAGCCGACGCAGGCTGTATGGGCCACCTCGCCATCGGCTCGCTTGATACGCCAAAGAGTGCCGAAGTGATCCTGGTGATAATTGAAACTGAGACAGGCGGTCGGATTCGCTTCGTCTTCGATCGGCACGAGCATTTCGAATTTCAATTTCTGATCGCGCTGGCTCGATGCCAGAATCTTACCGGCGCGGCCGAAGAAAGGATCGTTCGCGACATCGAGATGGAACGGGACGCCGAGCTGGGTCATGAGCTTTCCGGCGCGTTCGAACCAGGTGGCGCGGAAGTCCGTCACCTCCTCCGGGCTCCCGATCCGCACATATTCGCGCATGCGGAACATTTGCATGCGGGTCGATTCCTGTGACGGTTCGTGCCGGAAGCAATAGGATTGGATATCAAAAATCCCGCCGTTTGGCGGCAGCGCGCCGCGTCGGGCGACAATCGGATAGAGCGGGTAGCAGGCCGCCGGCGTCAGAACGATATCGGTTGCGCGCTGCAGCGCGGTCCAATCCTCGCCGCGCGCCTGCCTGTCGAGCAATTCCGCGTGCTGCTTGTCGTTGCCTTCGAAACTATGGACCGTTCCGGCAAGCTGCGGAAAGCCCTTCATATAGCCGGCTTTTTCGAAAAGAGCTTTGTTCATGCCGGGCGGAAAGCGGATGACTTCCGCGCCGTCGCCGTTTCCAAAGCGGGTGATCAGAGCATCAAACCGCGCGACGACATCTTCGAAGACCCCGCCGCGGGCGTAAAGGCCGTCGACACCCGTTTCGATCAATAGGCCTTTGGCAAAGAGTCCCTGGAGAAAGGATTGGCAATCGATGCACATGGGTCAGCTCAAGAGGTGCGAGTCGAGACGATGGGCGAGAAGCAGGTTGGAGGTATTGCCGAAGATGCGATCATTGCTGATCATGAGCTGCGCCGACATGGCGTCGCGAAAATGCCGGCCGAGGCTGAATGGCGTGTCGTTCTTGTAGCCCATGATGCCGCAGACGAGCATGGCGTGATTGATGATCTCGATGGCGAGGCGCGAGGCGCCGAGCTTCACATTGTTCATGGCGATGGAGAAGACCATAGAGGTGCGTTCAGACCCATTGGCATCGGCCTGGTTAAA
>JAATEW010000335.1 GCA_015655535.1 Hyphomicrobiales bacterium
ATCACTCGTGTTCACGTCGACGAGGCCATTCTCATGGATGGCTATCCAAATCGGATCGATCCAGACAGGTGGCGTCCGTTGATCATGAGCTTTCAGGAGTTCTATGGCCTCGGCCCAAAGATTCATCCATCCAAACTTGGTGAGATTGCCGAGGAAATGTATCGCACACCCGATTTCGAGCGGACACGATCCATTCTCGAACCTGCGGAATAGGCGGTCGCTATACATCATGAGAAGGCGGCCTCGCATCATCGCGAAGCCGCCGAACTCCACGAATCAGGAAACCTTGAGAAGGCGGTGCACCATAGACATACGACCTCCGGCCACAGTGTCCATGCGTCGCATCACGCTCTGGAAGCCAGCAACGCCCACGCCAAAGACTATGGTGATAAATAAGGTGGAATGCTGCAATTCGCGCGGCCTGCTCCACACCTGTTAACGCAAAGCTGGCACCGTTAGGCCTCGTCGCCAGACATGGTGCCCCGTCATGGCACCGGCTTTGGGTAACGCGAGACAGTTCCGTGCCAAGACGGGGCGGAAAATGTATTCGTACCGTGCAACGAGAGGATAGTCGCAAATGGTATGCTCGAAGCCACAATTTGGGTTCGCCTGCACACATGGTCAATGCTCGGTCTTGCCCTCGCACTGCGCCCGCCACTCCTCCTCGGTCAAAGGCTTAATCACGCCGCAAAAATTGACTTCGGCGCCCTTGGCGCGAGAATAGGGGTAGTAGCGGCGCGAGGTTGAGGAAACATGGGCTGGACCGCATTTCAGATTGCATGCGTTGCTGTGTTCGCCGCAATTAGCCTTTGGATCGACCCGCGCGATTTGAATGTGCTCGCCGGCGGCTTGATTATTGGAATTGTCGTAGCGTTCTTTGTCACCGGCTTTGTCGTCCACTCTCAGAACCTAATATGCCGGGTGCGCCTCTGGCGTGCGCGACGCCGCACTGTGAGCCAGGATGGCGTTCATCAAAGCCTCTCGCGAGACCCTACCGATGGGAGCGGCTTTACGCGCCTCGCGGAGCCGGTTGATGGCCGGAGAGGGAGCATTGAGAATCGCTCGCGCCAGATCCTCTGACCTCTTTCCGATCCGGGCCGTGGTCACTGCATCTTTTGCGCGCCTAAAATGGCGTGTGGCCGCAGCGTCTTTCCGGCTTCGGCGACGGCGCCCAAAGCTCCAGGCGCCCCCATCTCCCGGATCGCCTCATTGTTATAAGATGTCAACGAGCCAGGCCGTTCCCGAAAGCCAGTGGCGCGGAGCACGCCAAGCAGCCTGAAAACATCCTCAGCTCTTGGCGGCTGTGGCAGAGCGGCGATACCCCGCATCAGCACGTCGCGCTGAATCGGATTGGCGGTCACCGCGGTTGCGAACTTCGCTCCGGAAAACTGGTTCGGGCCGGATTGAAGATCCTTACTCGCATCGGCAAAGCTCGTGGCGAGGTGCTGGCGGGTGAGAGCCGGCGCAACATCCGGGTTTTGAGCATTAAGGCGACGGATTGCGTCTTCAGTTTCGGCCGGCGCGCCTTCGAGTGGTTTGACCGGGAAAAGCGCACGGGTCTGAGCCAACGGATCTGTCGTCTGTGCCATGGTTCCGAGAGGACCGGCCTGAACCGGCTGGAGGAGATCGCGCCGCCCTTGCGCCTGCATGGCCAATGCCGTGCCGTAATCGGGACTGCCGCCGCGCGCCGGATCGCGGGCAATATCTCGAGCTTCGGTTGCCCCACGGCTATAGGCCGCCGATGTTTCCGGCTGGAAACCAGGATTGGCGGCATTGGACAAGGCTTGCCCGCGGGCTCGCATGTCTTTCGAAACCGCATCGACGACGGCAATCGAGTTGTCCGGCAGATGCTCATAGCTGGGCCCGAGCACCTCGTCTGCTCGAAGGCGGCGGAGCGATGCCTGAAAGGCCGGATCTCTGGCGATGGGATCGAAGTCCTGCGGGGAAAGGATCTGGCTTTCCGCAGCGTGATAGAAAGGCCGCGTGGCGCGGTTGATGCGCTGGTTGACCTGGTCGATGGTGCCTTGGGCTGCTTCCTGACCATGGACGCCGATCATGCTGGGCTGATCAGTGGCCGGCGCGATCGTGTCAAGCGTAGAGCCAACGGCGCGGGCCACATCTTCCGGCCGCCGTGCCATGATAGGCAATGTCACCGCCGATCCTTCCGGCACGCCTTCGACCAAGCGCTGGAGGCGTCCCATTCCGGTGCCGCCGTTGGTAACGGCTTGAAGAGCTTCCGCCGAGGTCAGAGGAACGCCACGGTTATAGGCTTCGTGCATGAGAGCTTTGGCCTGATCGAGATCCGCTTCGGTCGCGCCACGTGTGGCTCTGGCCAGCGTGCGGTCGATAAAGGTCGGGCGTGTCGCTAGTGACCCGATGCCACCGGTCGCGATGGCTGCGGCGCCCCGGGCCCATGGCTCGAGGCTCGTGCCCTTCGTCGCATCGCCAGCGGCTTCTGAGGCAACTGCCGGGAGCACGCCGAATCGCAAGGCCTTGCCGGCGATCGAACCGCCGCCCATGGCGGAGCCGGGAAGGAATTCACCGATGGTTTCGGCATAACGACCGGGAGTGGTTTGTGGCTGATAATAAGGACCGGCCACAGCCGTAACCACTTTATCCATGTCGCTCGATGTCGGAGCGGTGAAGGCGCGTTCGATGGAGCCGAGAGGCCCGGAGGGTTGTGAGTCTTTAAATTCTGCGAGCGTCGCATCCAAATCGGAAGCTTGGGTTCCAGCAGGAAGCAGCCCAGCTTTTTCGGCTCCCTTGAGCGCCCAAACCGTAGGATAATAGCTCGCGGCGCTTTCCAGATCCCCCAGCATAGCAGGCAGATGCGCGATACCTTTGACCAGGCCGGTGCCAGCGGACTTCGCCACGTCTTTGACCGCGTCCCATGTTGACGGCACGGCCGATGCGTCGCTGATCGTCACCTGCGGATCGTCGAACTGCGCATAAATATTTTTAGGTGCCGGCAATGCAGGCAACGGCGATAGGTCAAGCTGCCCATAAGGATTGCCTGTTGTTGGCAAAGGAGCTGCGGGTGCCGGATCGTCGAATTGAGCGTATATATTTGCCATCATCGGCCTCCCAGAAATGGAGTGGCGGACCCAGCGCCGTAATGCTGTTCGAAGTCCGAACGGGTGTTTGGGTTGGCTCGTAGATATTGGACAGCGGCTTGCGGAACCTGAATTCCGCTAGGCAGCTTGATTTTCGGTACCGGCGATGGGGCGACCTGGGGCTGTTGTGCAGCCGGCGCCTGCGGCATCGCCTTCATCGCCGTCGGATTTGGCGTCGGCACCGGTGCGCCGATAGGGCCATAAGCACCGGATAGGAATTTCTGCTGAATTGGCGCAAAAACATTGTCTTGATTGTGCTTCTGGCCCCATTGATCTTCGAAGTCTTCATAACTGATTGGCTGTTTGGCCTGACGCTGCGCTGCCTTGTACTGAGCCCATTCGTCGGCTTTTTGCAGATTGCGCTGCTCGCGCGCGATCAGCACATCGGAGACGGCTTGGTTCGAACCGGGCTGCGACGCGATCGACGGGAACATTTGTTCGATGAACTGGCGTTCCGCGACCGAGAAGTTCGACGCGGGGAAACCGCCATTCTTGGCGCCGATCGAGCCGACGACCAATTCGTTCGCGAGCTTCTGTGCAATCTGATTATTCGTCGCCTGATTTGGATCGATGCCAAGGCCTTTAAGTGTGTCCGGCGAAATACCGAGCGAGTTGGCGACGGCGCCGGCCGTACCCTCGACGCCGGCGAGCGGGCCGGTCTGGGTGTTTGCCAAGACGTTGCGGAGCAGTGACAGCCGCGCAATCTTTTCCGGCGCAGCATCGGCGGCAGACAGCATGTCACCGCGCCGCGTCGCCGCAAGCTTGCCGGCTTCCTGCGCCTCAGCGCCCTCACCCTTGGTATCGACGTTGGTCAAAACATTGGTCGCGCCGGCGCGTTTCACGCTGGCTTCGTAATCGGTGAAGGAGCCGGTGAAGTCATTTTCCTTCGCGTACTCATAGTTTTTCTGATCCGCCGTCGTCGTATCGACGCTGTTATCCGGAAGCAGCTTTTTCTCGCCGGTCACGGGATTTGTCTGCCAAACTGACCCATCCTTGTCGGTGCTCGTCACAAGCTTTGGCGTTAGATATTTCGCAGCAACGGTTTTCAGCAATTCCGGATTGGTAGTGGCCGCGAAGGCTTCATTCGGCGACGCTCCTGCCGCGATGAGGGCTTTATATGTTTCATTTAACGATTGCAGTTGAGACCGCTGCTTTTGCTCCGCTGCCGCCGCAGGCACTGCCGCGGCAAGTCCGCGCGAAATTCCCGTCGCGAGGTTCGGTGCTCCCGCCATACCTGCGCCGAGCGCCATCAATGTAAGGCCGTTATTAGTCGCGAAGTTTCCTATGCCTGAGCCAAGGCCGCTGACAGCAGACCCGATGCGCCCGAGAGCAGACGAGTCCGGTACCGGGGTGGCGACAGATGACGATGATGCAGTCGTGCTCGGCGCCTGGGGACCGCTTAGAGCGCCAAATGCAGCAGCGGGTGGCGCATCAGGTGCTGGATTCGTCGCTGCCGCTGATCGACCCGTGGTTAAGCCGCCCGCAGTCTCAGGAGAATTCAGGATACCTAAAGCGGGCGCCGCGGTTTGTGGAATTGACGGGAAGCCAGAGTTTGCCGGTGCGGACTGCGAAGCGTCTTGAGGCGCTTGTCCAGCACCGAAAGCCAGGGTGTCGAGTCCGCCGTAGGCAGCCGGCCCAGCTTTAGGATTTGCTGCGCCAGCGCCGGGAGCACCGGGCAGGAAACCCGAAAGCGCATTCGCGATCGACGGATCGTTTAATAAAAGGTCGAGCAGGCCGGGCATATCAATAACTCCTGTTCAATATGCCGATCGGCATCTGCATCGGCGTCATGCCGGGATTTTGAGGATGTGCCATGAGCTTTTGTGCGAGTTGAAGTAGTCCGGAATAGTTAGGTTGCGTTTGAGCCTGCCCTTGGGTTGTTGGCGCGGCTCCACTTAAATTGAGAGGCATGCCAGCGGGTGCCTGAACCGGCGCTCCCGTATTCGGGCCAAGTGCGCCAAAGATAGTTGTTGGGTCCATTACGCTCTCCTATGCTGCATTCAACATGTCGAGCTTGCGGGATGCCGGGAGATTGTGGAGCATCCCAATTTTGGCGGCATTTGCTGTTGCCTTGCCGTAGTCGACCAGCATTGGACCACCGCGACCGCCTAGTGTCGTAACCGCACCCGGAGCTTTTTTCCTGACCTCTTGTGCGAGCAAACCGATGCGCGGCGTCGCAGTGCCTTTGTATCTGAACGAATAGATTTTTTGCCCATCATTGAGCATTCCGACCGGCTTAATGTCTTCCTTGAGGCGCTTGTCGGAGAAAAGGCCCAAGGCAGCAGTGCCAAGAGTGCTGAGCCACCCGGGAGTCGCGGCGGCGGTCGCTGTTGCGCCCGTACCAAAAGCCCCAGTCTGTCCGAGCGCCCCAACGCCGCCAAGAATTCCACCGAGGATACTTGATAGGCCGGACTGATTTGTCGATTGTGTCCCGGTGCTGTAGCCAGTGCTTTGGCTGCCGAGTCCGGCGATCGGCGTCGTCAGGCCCTCAAGGTTTTGCAGGATGCCAAGCGGCAAATTCTGCTGTGTCTGCGATGCGGCAAGCTGTGTCGATGCCGGAGATGTATAAAGACCGGCAAGCGATCCGGCCTCGCCGACACCGGCGCCCTGCCCTGTAATCTCGGCAAGCTGATCGGCTGTGAGCCCGCTGTTTGTGGTAGACCCTCCACTGAATAGCGAATTCGAGGCATTCGTGAGGTTGCCGACGTTGGCATTATATTGCCCAGCAATCGCGCTGGAATCACCCTGGCTGATACCACGGGCCAAAGCCTGCGAATTGCCCCGTGACAAATCGCGGCCGGCGGCGGCAAATTGAGAATTGACCTGGTTCGTAATATCCGTGTTCATCGTTTTCAGCGCATCGCTGAAACCAGGTGTATCCATCGGATTGAGCGAAGCGCTCGTAATCGGTGCGAGATTGCTTTGCAGCGTATTATAGGCACTGTTCAATATCCCCATTTGTGGGGATGTGCTGAGCCCAAGCGCGTTATTGACGGCACCCGTTGCTGCGGCGCCTTCGTTCGGAACTTCGCCCGCGGCGGAAACCAGATTATTGGCAGCCGTGGTCGAAGCGCCGCTTGGTGTCGTTGGCTGAGAGCCAAGCTGTCCCAAGATGCTGCTCAACATCGGCTGGGCCGGTGCCCAAGGCGACGTTGAGCTGGATTGCGTCTGATTCGTATTTGTGGAGGTCGAGCCGCCCATTAGATCAGCGCCTTTTCTAAAGTCAGCCAGGGTTCATAAAAATCGAGGAAAATACACTTCCAATCGGGGCGGCCGAAGATGCGGATCACATCGCAGCCCTCATCCCTCGCGTATCTCTCAAAATCCGCCATGAAGCCTTTCCAGGTCTCAAGCTCGGCCCCGGCGCAGCATGTAATCACGCAAGCCTTGCGGGCAGGAGTCACCCATAATTCCGTCGTCGCAGCGGCGACGATCTGTTCCGATGCCCAAACAATCCAGAGAAGGGTTAAGCCACGACGCAGAGTGGCCTCGATGCTTTCCAGCGTCGAGTCCGCTCGCGTGTTCTCGAAAGCCTTCGCCAAAAGGCTGGAAACATGCGGCCAGATTTCATCGATCTTAGCCGGATCGACACAAAGCAAAACGGCGTCGGCCGCCGATATAGATGGCCCCGACAATGCTTTTGATCTGTTCATGTCAACGGCCGCGTTCACTTCAAACCCCTTCCGCTCTTGGCGTCGTCGGCGCGAGCGTCGTCATCCGGGCCTCGATCGCCTTGCGAATAAATGAAGAGATTGACTCGCCTTCCTGCTCGGCACGGGCGGCGAAGGCCTCGCGAAACTGAGGTTTCGCCTTGAAGGTCGTAATTTGGACCTGACGTTCGGAAGGTCTTTTCACTCAGGCACTCCCTTCTACAGCTTGACAGGCAAACCGAAAGTTCTGGAAGGCGATGCCCGTCACGTTCATCACGTGCTGAAGGTTTTTCAGCTCCTGCTCCAGGCTATCGACGTCGGCCGGGAGGAATGCGTTACGCTGAAGCATTGTGCGCGCGAGCGTATCCACAATGTCCAGACAGCCGCGGAACAAGGCGATGTTCTCAAGCATCGCGTTCACATCGCGCTGGCTTAACGCGCGATGCGTTTCGGATGGAATTTCGATCTCAGCGAGTTCGATTTTCTCTTGCATGATTGCAAGGTAATACGACGGAAGTCCGCGTGCTTGAAATCAGAAAATGACCGCAATGATCGATGCACATAGCGTCGAGAAATTCACTTGAACGTCTGCGAATGTCCGCGAATGTAGATGGACATATGAATGAAAATTATTGAGCTGTGGATAAGAAATTTAAACCCGACCGATGAGTTGAAGAATTCTGGCTTCGATCTCTGAAAGTGAACGCGGTGGAGTAACATCCTGCCGCTTCTCAACCCTGAAACCCGACAATATCCCGAGTTCCTTAATCGCTGATACGGCCGCGGCGGGCTGACCATTCGTCATCGCCTGAGCGCGGGCATCCTCCGCTTTCTCCATGAGCCACTGCTTATCGATTGAAAGCGCCTTGGCGGCTAACGCAGTGGCTTCGGTATCGGCTTTGAGGCGTTCATCCTGCAATTCAGCTACGCGTGCTAAAATGTGCTTCTTGCGTGCTAGTCCGGCGGCGTTGGAACGATGTTCCTTAAATCCTGCAATGACATAGGATTTATCGGCGGTAGTACCTTTGGCAAGCTCTTGCGCGAAAAGCTCATGGCGGGGGTTTTCCAGCAGTGGCATAGTTTGAACCTGTTGACCAACCTACTTAAAGACACGACTTAATTTGAAACGGCTCAATATTCTAACACATAGGTTGAGAAAAGGCGTCATGACAGCAGATGCGAAAGGCTTGGTCGCCTTTATGTTGGCCGATGACCAGCAACAAAACGTGGTTTCTTATCTAGAGCGCGGCAGAAAACTCGAAAACGTAACTGATCAATATCTTGAAGAGCACTTCATCGAGGAGGTCCGACAATGGGCAAAAACGCCGCCACCATGGCAGCCGTTTGACGCCTTGAATGACATCATATCGGAATGCTTCCTGCGGGGATTCAATCTGCCGGTCGAGCCGGTCAGGGCTTACTTCGATCAGATAAATGCGGTGGTCGAAGCGACTCCACGCGACGAGGAGGCAGGTGAAGCCTTTATGAAGGAAGTGGTCACCCGCTACGAAAAAGCTAAAGCGATAGAAAACTAAAGGCCGTCAGGTCGGCATACATACTCGGTGTTGTTGGAAGGCCGAGCTTGAATCAAAGTTCACGAGCCGCCTGAATGCTGTGGGTCTGGCGCGCCTCCGTTACCAGCGATCGCCATGTCTGGATCGGCTCATCGAGATCAGGCTCGCCGATCGGTTCGAACATCTTTCGGCGGTCTTCGCTCGATCGCCCGTAAAAATGCTTAAACAGCACTCCATAACATTCGCGCTTATAGGCAATCACACGATTGCGCGTTTCTTCGTCCCTCACATGGCTTTCGTCGATCGTGAAAAGCCAACCATTCACCAGATCGATACGAAGACAGAAAGTGTCTTGGATACCGCCGGCCGAAGGGAGGGCCATGGTGGCCCCCCTTCTGAAAGGATCGCATCGCGTTGAATTCGCTCACGCTGCTTTTTTGCATCCAGGCCGAGAGATTTGCAGATTGGCGTTACAGCCACGAAAATTCCATCGTCTCGCTCAATCGCTCAATGCCAAAGGCGGCACCGAAGCAGAAGCGCAAAGAGGCGCCGACGCCTAGAAGGCAAGTCGCGGCACTTCCCTATCGTGTGAATGCCTTTGGCGTGGTCGAGATACTGATCGTCACATCTCGCGAGACCGGCCGTTTTATCATCCCAAAAGGATGGCCGATGAAAGGGCTCGCGGATACCAAATCGGCGGCTACAGAGGCTTTTGAGGAAGCTGGCGTGATCGGCAAAGCGCGAAATAAGCCGATCGGCGCTTACACCTATTGGAAGAGGTTCCAAAGCAGCTTCGAACTGGTCTCTGTCGATGTTTACCCAATCGAGGTACAAAAGAGTCAAGACGTGTGGCCAGAGATGGGCCAGCGCAAGATGGCGTGGCTTCCAGCGAAAGACGCGGCCTTGCTGATTGACGAGCCAGCTCTCGCTGATCTGATCAAAAAGTTCAAAATCTAAAACCGGACGGCTTCAGGGTGCGTTTGCGGCATGCATGCACCGGCTCGACAGCGATAGTTAGTTGGCTGGGATAAAGAGAAGTGTACCAGCTCGACGCGCTGGGCTGCCGGTGTCGTTCGGATGGTTGACGCCATCCACGACAGGCACCTCAGAGAAATCGAATGGGCTTATCCCGTCTAAGCAAGCGACGTTCACGCCATACTGGCTCTGGTCAGATCGCCGTTGATGATGTGTGTATATTCCGCAACGAGAACAGAAGAAGTGCTGCGCAGATCCGGTATTGAAGCGGTAGCTTGTCAGCGCATCCTCGCCCTGTAGAAACTTGATCCCACCCATTTCCGCCATGGCAACGACGGCGCCTCGCATCCGACAGTAAGAACAGGTGCAGCGGCGGATCGAACTGAATCCGTCGCTGAGCGTCGCCTCGAAACGGACCGTGCCGCAATGACATTGGCCAGTCCGAAGGTTCGGTTTGCCCACCATATTGCCTGTGTCTCCTGTTCAGATCACTCCACGCCCAGTCTTGGTGGGCGGACGAAAAAGGTTTTAGAGGCTTGAACTGCCAGGAAGGTGGCAGTTCGCTTAGAACCGTCGGGTGTAGATGGCATGCTCGCTCATTCCGCCGATACATCGCGCTCTTCGAGCAGGAAGGGCCGCAGGGCGAGCACCATCGGGATGATGGCTGCCGCCGTTAGGGCGGCCGCGACAATGCCCATCGTCCGGCTCGAATGATCCGCGACCATGCCATAGAGGATTGGCGCTAATCCACCGGAACCGAGCACGCCAGTGTAAAACAGCGCGAATGCCTTGCCGACCTCGCCCCTTTTCGCGAGTTCGGGCACGGTTCCATAGAGAACCGAGGACGTGCCGTTGAGGACGATCCCGAGGAGCGGAAGTACGGCTAGCGTTGATCCGAGCGGCAGTTTCAAGGTCGCGATCATGAAAAGAGCTGTCATCGCTTCCGTGGCGATGACGGTCCAGACGACGCCAAGGTGCTGTCCAAGCCAGCCGCAGCATGCTTTGCCCAGAGCCCCTCCGGCAAAAAGCAACGCGAGCCCGATGCCGACGGTCGCTTCGGTTCCGCCTTTGGCATGAAGAAGAAACGGCAAAAACAGAAGATAGCCCATGCGCGTTGCCGTATCGAAGGCGCCGATGGTGAGCAGCAGGCCGAAGCCCTGGCCATCGCGCCCGCCGCTCTTCGATTTCTCTTCGGGCGCGAGAAATGGCTGCCGCGGCACCAGCGCGAGCAGGGCAAAGGCGATCGCTAGTCCGATCATAGCCATGACGCCCACGACCGGGCGCCAGGCCATGAACGGAAGCAGCAATGCTACGGCCGCGGGAAAACTCGCTTTGCCCAGATCGCCCGCGAAATTGTAAATCCCGAGCGGTCCTCGAGACATCGTCCCATAGGTTTGCGTGACGAGAAGCGAGGCGCGGGGATGCTGGATGCTCGAGCCTATGCCCGACAGGACAAGTCCGGCGCAAAGGCCCGGCAATCCAAAGGGAAGCGCCATGAGCAGAAACCCCGCCGCCGCGATGAACGTCGCGAGTGCCAGAGCCGCGCGCGAACTCAGCCGGACGGTGAGTTTTCCGGCCGGAACCTGCAAGCCGCCCATCGTTCCCGAATAGAGGGCCCGAATGACCGCGAGACCGGCATAAGGGAGACCGAACTCTGTCTGCCAGATCGGCAGCAGCGCGTAGAGTTGGTCCGTATAGCCGTCATGCAGGAGATGAGCGAGGCAGGCGCCCACGAGATTGCGCCGTTGCGGCGGCCATTTCGTCTTCTGGCCCTGTTGCGTCCAATTCGCCGCGGCTGTGCTCTGCATGCTGGTTTCGCACCTTCTCTTGGCGAAACCCTATACCCATGAATTTTTATCGAATAGACTTCTCTCAAACACGGGTATTGTCGGTTTTCCTCACGGGTCTATGCGCCGTCTCCCTCCTCTCAATGCTTTGCGCGTCTTCGAGGTGGCCGCCCGGACCGGCAGTTATGCCGCAGCCGGGGTAGAACTCGGGCTGACCCATGGCGCCGTCAGCCGGCAGATCGCGGCGCTCGAAACGTGGCTTGGGCAGCGCTTGTTCGTCCGAGCTGGCCGGCGCATGACGGCGACGCCCGCGGCGCGCGCCTTTGCGGAAGAAGTCAGTTCCTCCTTCGATCGGATGAGCATGGCCGCCGAGGCCTGCGGCCGTCCTTCCGCACGCCGGATCCTCCGGGTCAATGCGCCGACCACATTAGCTATGCGGTGGCTGATCCCACGTCTTGATCGGTTTCACGCGGAGCGGCCGGATGTCGAGGTCGCGGTCACCACGGCGACGACACTCCACGACGAATTGCGCGGCGGCTTTGATCTCGCCATTAGGCGGGGGATGGCCGAGCCATCGATGTGGCCGCAGTATCGGGCGGTGCATTTCCTGGATGAAGCCGACACGCTGATCGCCAGTCCCGCATTGCTGGAGCATATGCCGCTCCGGCAGCTTGCCGACATAGCAAACCATATTCTTTTGAGCAGCGAGACACGCCCCGGCGACTGGACTGGCTGGCTGGAACGTGCCGGCGTACCGCAAAGCGCTGAACAGCGGCGGCGCGTCTTCGATCATTTCTTCGTCACGCTTCAGGCAGTGGCCGACGGTCTCGGGATTGGCGTTGGGCCTTTGCCGGTTCTTCAGGCCGATCTCGCCACCGGGCGTTTGGTGACTCCGTTTCCTACGATCCTCGTGCCACGCACTGGGTACGTTGCTCTGATTCCCTTCGATGCGAACAAAACATCGTCCTTGAAGGCCTTTATGGATTGGCTCGTAGCTGAGGCACGCGGCTGACGCCATCCGATCATGTCCCTTGACGAGCAACCTTGAACGACGAACCCTGATGAAGATCGCGACCTTCAACGTCAATGGCATCAACGGGCGGCTGCCGTTGCTTCTGAGATGGCTTGCTGCAGCCAAACCAGATGCCGTTTGCCTGCAAGAACTGAAGGCGTCGCAAGACAAGTTCCCCCACGCCCAGATTGAGCGGGCAGGGTACGGAGCGGTGTGGCTCGGTCAGAAGAGCTGGAACGGCGTAGCGATCTTGGCCAAAGGAAGAGCGCCAATACTCTCGCGCCGCGGGCTGCCTGGTGATGATGACGACGCGCAGGCCCGCTATGTCGAGGCGGTGGTCGACGGCCTTCTGATCGGCTGTCTCTACCTGCCAAATGGCAATCCCGCGCCCGGCCCGAAGTTCGAATATAAGCTGCGGTGGTTTGAGGGGCTGCGGAAATATTCCAAAGAGCTTTTGAGCCTCGGCGTGCCGATCGTCCTCGCTGGCGATTTCAACGTCATGCCGACGGACCTCGACGTCTATAAGCCGGAGCGCTGGGTCGATGATGCGCTGTTTCGACCGGAGGTGCGCACGGCCTTCCGCAAGCTGGCCGCGCAAGGGTGGACCGATGCACTGCGGACCTTGCATCCCGACGAGCGGATCTACACGTTTTGGGATTACTTTCGCAACGCATGGGGCCGCGATGCCGGTCTCCGGATCGACCATCTCCTCCTGAGCCCTTCACTCATGGGCAGTCTTGTCGCAGCGGGTGTCGATCGTGAGGTTCGTGGCTGGGAGAAAGCAAGCGACCATGCGCCGGCATGGATTGCGCTGAGCAATCTGACCTCGAAACCGAAGCGCTCCCGATCATAGCCAGAAGATGCCATCTAGCACACACCGATCATCGCATCGTCACGCAGATCTATCTGGCGCTTTGCGATAACGTTGGGTCTGAGACGACCATGATCTCGCCTGAAATACGGCCAACTCTGACTTCTATCGAAACAGGGTGCCATTCAACCCAGCGAACATACCAGCACCTAGCGGAAACGTATTCGTTGCCGGTCCTAAGTCAGTCTTCAATTTAACCAAGCACGAGTATGTGTTATTCTTTTCATTCCAGTGCTCTACCCTTTCGAGTATCGTCGCCGTCGTCTGTTGAACTGGTGTGCCATAAACATCCACGATTTTAAATGCGACGAAGCCTAACCGCCAATATGGCCAAACACGAAATCAACCAACGTAATGGCCGCATTGATTCAGGCGCCATGAACGATTCCATTTCTTGTTTTCTCAGGTTCGCACGGAAAAGCAAGGGAGGCCGGCAGAGCGGCGACAAGTAAGCGCCAGACGCTTCACCTTAAAGAGAAATTAAGACCCCTGATTCATGCATCCTTCGCGATAGTTGAATCGTTCGGCTCCATGCAGCCCAAGCGCTGTTGCCTCGTCGGAGCAGCGTTTTTGAATGGGGGTCTGCGGCGGATAATTCGGTGCATTTGAAAACGGCTGTTGGCAATTTCTCAGGATCGCCTCCTCACCCTTTCTCTTCATTTTGGGCGAAGCAGATGGGTCTTCCGCCATTTTGTAGGCGATTGCACAATCCAGAGCAGTCGCGGCATGTGCCATTGTTCCGATTCCTAGGATAGACAGACAGATAGCCCCCGCGCTAAATTTGGAAATCATCGAAGCGAACTTTCCGGACCGGCGAACTGTGACTCAATAAAGATCACGACACTGAGGGCGCAAAACAATTGTCCGAGCGCGGGGCCTTTCCGCGTGCGACGATCTCCCGAACGGTGCGGATGGGCTTACCCGTTGCGGCAGCAGTAGCATTGGTAAAGTTGGTTACGACGGCATCCGCCGTAACCACACTATGCTGATTGCCTCTGAAGGAGCCGCCGAGCTTTGGCGCTTTCGTCTCCGGATCAAGTATCTCATAGATCTCTTTGCGCCGAGCCATAGAGATCGCCTCTTGGGCCGGAGATAGCTCCGACCGGCAGAGGTTTTTATCGATTTTAGATTCCCTGCGGCCAGCCATAGGCGGCAGTAGTGTCCAGCGAGCGTGATCCCCACAACAGAAGCCGGGGATGAGCCGGTGTCATGGAAAGGCTGAGAGAGGAAACTCTGCGTTGCCGAAGCCTGTGAGTTCGCTCAGCTCCAGTTTTTCAAACAGATCACTTTCGGCACGCTCCCATTGATCGACATCGCCACCGTAATTGCGATGGAGGATCCAAAAGACGGCGGCGCCGAGAAAGATCCTGTGACTTTGTTCGTGGACCATCTCAGAAATTTCTGAGAAAGGATCGCTAGTCCGCGCTTCCCGCATCGACGACATTAACTTCTCACCCCGGAGTGATTTGCATTAGCAGACCTTAACAAAACTCAGCGAATGCTGGAGGCGTTGCACGAATTTAACGCACAGGAAATTACTGTATAGCTTTCGCTAATATACAACGAGGATGCCGATAACGGGGGCGATGCCGAGGCGATCATCAAGAACGCGGCGCCCTATATTCACCGGCACCTTTCATCGATCGACATGGCCAGCACGAATGAGCACGTCATTTACGCCGTGACAGACCGGCCTTTGACCGAGGAGGAGTGGCGGGCGCAGTGCGAGGGCAAGACCGAGCATTGACTCCCGAGGTCGGGCCGCTCCGTGGAGGCGAAATGATGCTCAGCTCTCCGAAAGGATGCGACCAATAAGGTTTGGAATGTAATGGCAAGGCATAGCGTCAGCATGTCCTCCGACAAACTCGACATGGTCGCCGATTCTTACGGTTAGCCCTTTATCTACCAAGGCAACGACGCGGCTCTTTTCAGGGCTGCCGTCAACGTGGACAAGTGCCCTAGGATTGGAAACATAGTCCGGGTTGATCGTCATATGCGTCTTTGCCTGCGTCGTTTGGAGAAGACGCGTCGCCGCGTCCGGATCCAGAAAGCCGACAACGACGCCTTGGACCGGGTGATTTCCGAACGAGTTGAGAAACCGCCCTGGATCGACATTGCACTGCGCATTCGGCGGGGTTGTCGAGATAGAATCGCTGACAGATGGCGAGAGCGTTAGAGGAATGCTGACAAATACGGTCAACAAGCGGATCGCTCTGGTCAATAAAAACCGCGACAAAGGTGTCCTTCTCCAAAGCGAGGTATTTTGCTCAAAAGCAGCCTTTCTGGTCGCAACGGATGAAAGCCAGGTATGCCCCGGTATTTTATCGAACATTGATCCCGACCTTTTGATTGCGCTTTGTGGTCCGATACCATCAAGAGCACTTATGTAGGTCAAACCTAAATCGCAGACGATTCATCTGCGCCCGAAATGGCCACCGCCCATGGACATGCTATGGAAGGCCGTCGACCGAAACCCGCCGCCTGGTGGCCCCGCGAAGTTGACATTGCGTTCCTCTCTCAGCGGCGATGAGAACCGAAACACGGAAGGATCCATCGGTACGCGCCTTTCCTCCAAATCTCTTGGCTGGATCCTGGGTATGTCTTCCCGCCGTTGCGCGGCGCTATCGTTACTCAGACGGTTTTGCGAGGACAGGCCTGCGTCATGTGCGATGGGCAGCCGTTCGCTCTGCGTCGACGCCGATTGGACCTTACGGGCATCCTGATCAACCCTCCGAGACAATTCCCTTTCGCGCGCCTGATTAGAGTCTATTTTTTCGGCAATCTGCCTTGCATTGGCGTCTCCGTGATCTGCCGCGCGATGATACCATTTGGACGCTTCGTCATAGCTCTGAGCCACGCCCTTACCAGTCGCGTGCAGCACCCCGAGATTGTTCATCGCGCTGACATTGCCGTGGTCCGCCGCGAGCTGAAACCATTTCCGGGCCTCAGCGTAGTCGAGCGGGACGCCCCGGCCATGGGCATACATGATGCCGAGATTGCTTTGCCCGGCCGGGTTGCCATGCTCCGCGGAGCGGCGAAACCATGTCACGGCGACCGTTTCATCCTGAGTAACGCCTTGCCCGGTCTCGTACATGACGCCAAGATTGTTCTCCGCTTGCGGATCGCCCTGATCGGCGGCGAGGCGATACCATTTCAAGGCTTCTTCAGTGTCCGGAGATCCGCCGTCGCCGCCGCGGGCATATCGGACGCCGAGATTATATTGCGCCTGGGCATTGCCGTTTTCCGCCGCCTTGCGAAACCATTTGGAGGCTTCGGCCTCGTCCTGAGCTACGCCGCGCCCGAGCGCATAGCTGATCGCGAGGTTGAGGTGCGCAGGCGCAACTCCTTGTACGGCAGCAGCACGAAACAGTCGGGTAGACTCGGCGTAATCGACCGGCACGCCTTTACCATTCTCATATAAAAGGCCGAGATTACCTTGCGCGTGCGGATTGCCTTTATCCGAGGCGAGCCGGTACCACTTGGCGGCCTCAGCATAGTCTTGCAGAACACCGCCGCCACGCTCATACCGAACGCCAAGATTATAGCTCGCGCCCGCGTCACCTTGCTCGGCTGCAAGCCGATACCATTTGACGGCTTCGGCGTAATTTTGCGGAACGCCTTTCCCCTCAGCGTAAAGAACTCCAATATTTCCTTGTGCAGCGGCGTTGCCATGGTCGGCAAGTATCTTCAAAAGCGAAAAAGCCGTCGCATAATCTTGGCGTTTGTAGGCAGCGGCGGCGTCTTCCAAGGGACCGGCTCTTGTTGTCCCGCTTGAGGCCAGCAATATCGCGATAAAAAATGAATATCTTAAACGGCCCATTTCGGTAACCTCGCCGGTCCGAAAAAATTGCGCGCGGTCGTATTAGCTTTCTTTAAAAGTCAGGTCTCCTTCGAAGGGATCTCCCTCAAGAACTTTTGATCGCAGTTTAAAAAAACGGAAAAATATTGCGTTTGGCCCAGGCCTACCAAGGCGATAACAGGCTCGGCGGGCGTTGCTTTTGCCTGGCTCACTGAACTGACCTTCCTCTCTCGGAGAATCGGTTCAATGTCTCAGCGACAGGAACGCGGTCGGCACTGGTTGGTGAGCGGCCCAATCAGCAAATAGGGAATGGGCGAACATGCCAACTGTTTTAAACACAACAGCCCGATCCTAATATCCACTCAAACGAGGATGCCAGTGCCGAGGCCCGAGCGGGTGCCGTTCAGGCGGGCCCCCGCGCTGCAGGGGAATTCGAATATAGTCATTGCGATGCTTCCTCATCAGTCAGCGAAAAGACGACTTTTCGGGTTTTGGCGTCCATGTCGATCTCAATGACCGAGGTGGCGCCATTACGTTTGCGGCGCATCGGGAATTGATTTCGGGCAAGTCTTATCGCGCCCTCTTCATCCGGCCATGGCGCAGAGCCCAGCTCGACTTCGCCCTTCCGATAGATAATCTTAAACGTCATGCGCCGGCTTCCTTTCGTTGCCCCAAGCCAAAAGGCAAAAAGCCCGATCGCTCATTTGAATTTCTTTAACCTCACCCCCGGCCCTTCGCCATTCTCTTCAACAAAGATCACACCGGCCTTTTCGAGGGCAGTGCGCACTTTTGCGACCGTACTTTCCTTGAGGTCTGCGCCCGCTTCGAGGCGCGTAATCGTGTCATGAGAGACATCCGCTAACTCAGCAGCCTGCCGGACCGTCAGTCCGAGAGCAACGCGAGCCATCTTGAGCTGAAGCGAGTTCATTTTCAGGATTTAGTCCAGATTTTTGTTGACCGCATTTTCTGGATAGCATACCGTTTCGGGACTGGATACCGAAAAGTTCGGAGCCTCAAATGCCGAGATCACCCTCTCCGGCAGCCGTCCCCGGCTTGCCTAAACGCAAGGTCACGAACACGCATCGTCGTGCAGTGATGCAGGCCGCGCATCGCACCCGGAAGGCGCTCTCGATCACCATGGGAGATGCCCTGAAACAAGCCTGGAAGCAGCTCCGGCGCTCCCAGAGCAATGGATGGCCGACCGATCGGCTGACTATGCCTCACGAACGGACCGCGACGCCCTCGCCGCGGTCCAATGGAAAGCGCCTCTACACCCGGATGTCAGGGAGGCTCGCCGGCTCTTTCGCATCCTGACCCTCTAACAAACTGGAGAACACCAATGCCGAACATCGTTCCGGCAAGCGCTCAAGGCTTGCCTTTATTCCTCGCATATCGGGAATGGCTCCACAACGAAGCCGTCATCCTCGGCGCTGAACTCTTCGAGGGCTTCTACGGCAAGAACGCCAATAAGATCGTGCCGCAGAATACCGGTGTCGGCGACTTCCATTTCCCCTCAGGCAAAGAGTGGTGGAAAATGCCGCCGGCATCAGGCCGTGCCGCGATCGTCATGGGTTCCGTCGGCGTCGATTTCAGCGCAATTCGCCAGAGCCCTTACGACCTCGAGATCTGGCACACGATCCGCTCCGGCGGCGCCTTTGCCAAGAAGGAGGCCTGAGCCATGGCAACTTCAGCCCGCAGAAAGCCTGCCAAGGCGGCAACACCTGCCACCACTCAAGCAGCGCCGGTCCGCTCCCTTCTCGACGCACTGCCGCCTGATCTGCCCGAGGTCTATGGCATGCAGGTTGACGGAGATTGCTTGGCACCTTCGATTCCACACGGCGCGGTCGCCGTTGTCTCGAAGATTGAACCACCGAAAGCCGGCGATTTTGTCTGCCTTTGGTTCCGGCCTGAGTTCGTGAAACCGGGCCAGCATCAGACCATCATCAAACGCATGGTCATGGCGCCACCGCCATTCGTGAAGAGCTTTCCCCATAACGAGCATCCCGACAGCGAGGTAAAAGCGCTCGTCATAGTCGAGATGTTCAACCCACGGCAGCAACTCCACATCTGCTGCGACCAGTTGCTCGCCATCCACAAGGTGACCGGCATCCAGCGCAAGAAGGAGGGCTAAAAAATGGCTACCGAAATTATTCAATTATTCCCACGCAAGGACGAGAGAGACCATGACAAGGATCTTCTCGCGGCTCTGGCTGAATGGGCCGCTCCGCGCGTGCATAAACATCTTAGCAAACCGATCGCCGACTGCGATCTCACCTATTTCAAGAGGACGGTAGATCTTCTTGTGGCCGTCCGCAGCGGCGAACCGCTTTCCATCGACGAGAAACGTCAGTTTCTTTGGAAGCTTGACTACCTTTTTGTGTTGGAGATACGCGCCTCGGGCGTGGAGCCTGGGCTAGTCGGCCGGCGTGGTAAAACGAGAAAGACGGAGCGCTGACCGTGGACGCGACATCTCTATCCCGCCGCTTCGTCATCGGCGCAGTCCCGGCCATAGGCGCTGCGATCGTGCCTCTGACAGTCCCGTTGGCGGCGCCAGAAGACAACGTCGCCCGCTTGATTGAAGTCGAACAACGATTGAAAACCATCAACGCCGCGATCGAAACGCAATACTCACTCAATGACAGATGCGCCCGCGTCGCGAATCGGGAGTCAGTGCCGTGTCCGCGCTTTCGGTGGAAGCCCGGTGATAACCCCGCAAGGGCAAACTGGCGTCATGAACGCGCGAAAGAGCGATTTGCGGCACGCCGCGAACGGATCAAGGCGGATGCCGGGCTGACGGCAAGTGAGGCGCGTCTCGCTGAGCTTCGTGACGAGCGTGACGATACTGTCTACGAAGCCAGCAAACTCAAGGCAACCACGATCGACGCATTGAAATTGAAGGCGCGCATCTCGAAAGACAATGCCGGCGTCACTTGGTCGGTCATCGCTGATTTACTCGCATTGGAGAGCTGACCATGGCCGATTACAAAGAGAGCGCCAATTTACCGCGCCGCGGCTTTCTGCGGCAACTCGCCGGACTTCCTTTTATAGGCGGCGGTATCGCGCTGATAGGTGCTCCGATCGCCGCCGCCGAGCCTGTCACGAAGGAATTGCTCGAAAGCTACAATCAGTGGCTTTGGCACGAGCACAGCCGCTGCGCCAATGAGCTTCAGAATCGTTTTGGCGGCGAGAACATGCGTTTCACGCATCAATACAATGCCGGGTCCGCTTTCTATACCGATAGCAATTGGCACAGCGATCCAAGCATTGCTCCTGCGTCTGCACGGGCAGCGATCGTGCTCAGCGCCGTCGGCTGTGACTGGCGGTCCTTCAATATTATGTCGCGGAGGATGCCATGGGAATGACACAGCTAACGCGCGAGGAATTTCGCGCTCTGACAATCTTCGAAAACATCCCGCCTGGACACAGGGCCGTGCTTGTTCTGCAAGCCGGGTTCGATCCGCCTCTCAAAATCGGCGAGCTGGCCCTCGTCGATACGACTGAAAAGGATGTGCAGGACGGCGAACTTTA
>JAATEW010000219.1 GCA_015655535.1 Hyphomicrobiales bacterium
ATGTTCCATCTGGCGCACCATGTCATAGCCGAGATAGCCGAAGACACCGGCGGCCATCGGCGGAAGCTCTTCGCCCGCGTCGATCCGCGATTCGGCCACGAAGGCCCGCAACGAGTCCAAAGGCGGCGTGTCGCAAGCTTTGAAAGCGGTGCGGTCCTTGAGCGCCTGGCGGTTGATTTCGGCTTTGTCGCCATGCGCACGCCAAAGCACGTCGGGATCGAGGCCGATCATCGAATAGCGTCCGCGCGCGGTGCCGCCTTCGACGGATTCGAGCAGGAAGACAAGCCCTTGCCGCCCGGCCGAGAGTTTGAGAAAGGCCGAAACCGGCGTCTCGAGATCGGCGATCAGTTTCGTCGAGACGAGGCAGGGCGTGCCCGCCTCGAAGCATTGCGCAAAGAGATCATAGGGAGGATCGATCATCGCCGCCGTCAATAATTGGCGGCGGCGCCGGAGGCCGCGCGCAGCGCCTGATTATTGACGCTCACGCCGAGATCCTTTTGCAACTGGGTGACATATTCGCCCAAGATTTCGTTGGTCAGGCTTCCCTTCACCTGATCGACCAGTTTCTTCAACTCTGGGTCTTGCTCGTTCAAGGGCGGCACTGTGGAGTCCAGCACTTGAAACACGATCCGGCCGTCGCCGTCGGCGGCCGATTCGGCGCCTTTGACGGGCACGTTGAAGATCTGAACGATCGCCGGCTCCGGCAGGCCGGCGGCGCCGCCGCGCTTGACGTCATTTGCATGTTTGACCTCGAGATTGCCATCGGCGGCGGCGAGGTCGGCGAGCGTTTCGCCCGCTGCGATCTTCTTGATCCAATCCGCGGCTTTCGCGGAAAGATGCTTCGCGGCTTCGTCCGCCATCCAGGCCTTTTCGACCTCGGGCCTCACCTCCTCGAATGTCCGCTGATGCGCCGGATCGATGCCGGCGACCTCGTACCAGATCGTTCCGCCATCAGGCGTCGACAGCGTATCATTGTCGACGCCGACATCCGACGCGAAGGCCGCTTTGACCAATGCCAGGCTGTTTGGAAGATCGGGCACCGGAAAGCCCGTCTTGTCATGCGCCAGCGAATCGATCGCGTCGATGACGCGGGGCTCAAGGCCGACACCCTTGGCGGCCTCTGTCAATGATTTGCCGGAGGCGCGCTGATCCTCGATCTCATCGTGCAGCCGGTTCATCTCGCGCCTTGCGCGCACGACTTGAAGCTCCTGCTTGATCGCCCCGGCGACGGCGGAAAAAGGCAGCGTCGACGCCGGCTCGATCTTGCTCACGCGCAAGAGCACGGGGCCGAACTGGCCTTTGACCGGAGAGCTCACCTGGCCTTCCGGCAAAGAGAAAGCGGCATCCGCTACGGCTTTGTCGACCAGGGTATCTTTCGTCACCGTGCCGAGACTGGCGTCCTGCGGCGTCAGGCTGCGTCCCGCGAGGAGATCGTCAAAACTCTTGCCGGCGTCGATTTCAGCCCGCGCCGCCTGGGCCTGGACTTCATCGGCATAGGGGATCTGTTCGATCGTGCGCTTTTCCGGCGTCTCATATCTTTGAGCTTTGACCTCGTCATAGCGCTTTTGCGCATCTTCCTCGGAGACCATCTGCGTCTCGGCCAGTTTGGCAGGGGTGAGGGCCAAAACCACAAGGTTGCGATATTCGGGCGTCCGATAGGACTGCTGGCGCGCCTTATAATAGGTTTCAAGCACATCCTGGCTCGGCGGCGCGATGTCGCCCGCGGCCGTCGCCGGCAGCACGACGTAATCGATACTGCGAGTCTCGCTTTGGAAGCGATGAAGCGCTTCGACCATTGCCTTCGGAACGTCGAGATCCGCGCTCACCGCGTCGGCGATCTGCCGCCGCAGATAGACCCCGCGCTGGTCGGCGACGAAGCTGCGTTCGGTAAATCCGTTCTCGCGCAAAAGCCCGTCGAATTTGAGCTTGTCGAAGCGCCCGGCGGCATCCTTGAAGGCATCGTCATTGACGATCGTCTTGGCGATCTGCTGATCGGAAATGGCCAGATCGAGCGCGCGGGCCTTCTGGTCGAGCGCCGCCTCGCTGATGAGGCGCGACAGGATCTGACCGTCGAGGCCGAAGGCATGCGCTTCGTCATTGGTGACGGCGCGGCGCAATTGCCGTTGCAGGCGCTGCAATTCGGTTTGATAGGCATACCGATAGGCATCGGCCGAAATATTGGTCCCGCCGACCTTCGCCAGATCATTGGCGCCAAAGCCTCGGAAAATGTCGCCTATTCCCCAGACGACGAAACTTAAAATGATGAAACCCATCACGATGGTCATGATGGCGCGTCCGAGCCAGGTTTGCGTGGCGGCGCGCATGCTGTCGAGCATGAAGGCTGATCTCCAGTGACGGGATAGGTTTGCGGCAATCGAACCAGACTATAGGAAGCGGCTTATGCGCCCGCAACTCGCGGCCTGTCGAGAGCCCCCGATTTTGCGTCTCGCCGAATCCGATGTTAGAGCATAGGTTGTGGTAAAGCTGCCGGCCAGCAACCATTTGATCCAATTATGAGTTTACCCTATGGCCGATAGGACGCCGGTTGCGGCGCCTGTTCATCCTTTCCGGCATGAAGGCGTCCTCGACTGCTCTTGTGTCGCCCGCGCCGCGCGCCTCAGGACGTTTGAATGACGGATGGTTTGGTACCGCTCATCGCGGGAAATTGGAAGATGAACGGTCTGCGCCGGGATCTCGACGAGCTTCGCGCCATTGCGCGGGCGGCCGGGGCAGGCGCAGGCCCGCGCCCTGAAATCCTGATCTGTCCTCCGGCGACTCTGCTCATGGCGGCGGCTGAAATCTGCGCGGATAGTCCGGTCCGCTTGGGCGGCCAGGATTGCCATAGCGAAGCAAATGGCATGCATACCGGCGATCTCTCGGCTGAGATGCTGGCCGATGCCGGCGCCGCTTACGTCATTCTCGGCCATTCCGAGCGGCGCGCCGAACATGGCGAAACCAGCGAAACAGTCCGGATCAAGGCGCATGCGGCGCTCCGCGCCGGGCTCACACCGATCATTTGCGTCGGCGAGACGCGGGCGGAACGTGACGCAGGTGAAGCTTCGTCCCTGGTCGCGGCCCAATTGAAGGCCTCGATTCCGCCGCATCCGGGCCCAGCGCTTGTCGTCGCTTACGAGCCCGTCTGGGCGATCGGCACCGGTCACACGCCGACACCAACGGAAGTCGCGGAGATGCATGCCTTTATCCGGGCTGAACTTGCCGCCGATCTCGGGGACCGGGCGGCCCGCGTGAGGCTTCTTTACGGAGGGTCGGTGCGTCCGGAAAATGTGACGGAATGGGCTGCCATCGATAATGTGAATGGGGTTCTCGTCGGGGGCGCGAGCCTCAAAAGCGCCGACTTCATGCAGATTGTAAGCGCCTTCGAGTAGGCCCCTGCCAATAAGCCCTTGCCGCCAAGCCCTTGCGCTTTCGCTGGCGGACCCTAGCTTTTGCCGAAAGAAAGATGATAGAAGCCCGCTTTCCCCTCCGGAGCCGATAAGTCCCCACATGCAGACCGTTTTGATCGTCATCCACCTCATGGTCGTCATCGCGCTCGTGGCCCTGGTGCTGCTGCAGCGCTCGGAGGGCGGCGCCTTGGGGGTCGGCGGCGGCAGCGGCTTTATGACGGGGCGCGGACAGGCCAATGTGTTGACGCGCGCGACGGCCATTTTGGCAGCCTTGTTTTTTGCGACCAGCCTGGCCTTGACACTTCTGGCCAATTGGAACCGCGCGCCCAAGTCGATTTTGGAAGGCGTGACCCCGCCGGTCAGCACAACGGCGCCTGCTGGCACCGGCAGCGTGCTGGACGATTTGAAGAAAATCGAAGAGGAGCGGCAGAAGCAGGCGCCTCAGGCACCGGAGGCCCCCGCCGCCCCGGAAGTGCCGCGCTCGCAATAAGCGAGTGCGCAGGGTCATTCTATCGTCCGAGAATTTGGCTAGCGTCGCCGTGCAATCGCTTTTATGAAAGCTTTGGCTTTGCCCGCTGGCTCAGTGGACCAGCGTGAAAATTTGGGAGGGATTATGAAGGCGTCTCACATTGTTTTGGGTTTTGCCGCGGCTTTCCTGTGTCAGGCCGCCACCGCGACTCTCGCTCAGGCCGACGTGCTCGATCTCGGTACGGTCAAGTGCAAGGATTTTCTGAACAGCAGCAAGGAAGAGATCGGCTATACGCTCGCCTGGATCGACGGATATTATATGGACGAGGATGCCGCGGCGATCATCGACTTCGACAAGCTGAAGACCAATTCCGGCAAGCTCGGCGCCTATTGCGGCGAACATCCCGAGGTGGGGGTCGGCACGGCGGCCGAAGAGCTTTTCGGGAAATAACGCGAAATCAGCCGTGCCGCGGCGTGAATTGAGCTCGTCTCCGGTCGAACCAGCGCGGACCGGAGGCGGGTTCGGACGAAAAACCTATTGTGGATGAGACCGGCCTGCCATCTTTAGGGCTCCCCAAAGCGCGGAAAACAGGATAGACCTCAAAGCCCATGGCGCGGTATATTTTCATCACCGGCGGCGTGGTCTCATCCCTGGGCAAAGGTTTGGCATCCGCTGCGCTGGCAGCACTCTTGCAGGCGCGAGGCTATACAGTCCGCCTGCGCAAGCTCGATCCCTATCTGAACGTCGATCCGGGGACGATGAGTCCCTATCAGCACGGCGAAGTGTTCGTCACCGACGACGGCGCCGAGACCGACCTCGATCTCGGCCATTACGAGCGCTTCACCGGCCGTCCGGCCGAGCGCACGGACAATATCACCACCGGGCGCATATATCAGGACATCATCAACAAGGAGCGGCGCGGCGACTTTCTCGGCGCGACGATCCAGGTCATTCCGCATGTCACCAATGCCATTAAGGAATTCATCCTCGCCGGCAACGAGACCGTCGATTTCGTCCTGGTCGAGATCGGCGGCACGGTCGGCGATATCGAAGGCCTGCCTTTCTTCGAGGCGATTCGCCAGCTCGGCAATGACCTGCCGCGCCATCATGCGGTCTATGTCCATCTGACGCTTTTGCCTTTCATTCCAAGCGCCGGCGAACTCAAGACCAAGCCGACGCAGCATTCGGTGAAGGAATTACGCTCGATCGGCATTCAGCCGGACATTCTTCTCTGCCGGACAGAGCGCGAGATTCCGGCGGAAGAACGCCGCAAGCTCGCGCTCTTCTGCAATGTGCGTGAAAGCGCGGTGATCGAAGCCCGCGATGTCGCTTCCATCTACGATGCACCGCGCGCCTATCATGCGGCGGGTCTCGACAAGGAAGTTCTGGCCGCGTTCGAGATCGAGCCCGCGCCGAAGCCCGACATGAGCCGCTGGAATGCCGTGACCGAGCGCGTGCATAACCCCGAGGGCGAAGTCACGATTGCCATCGTCGGCAAATATACGGGCCTCAAGGACGCCTATAAGTCGCTGATCGAGGCGCTGGGCCATGGCGGCCTTGCCAATCATGTGCGCGGCAAGCTCGATTGGATCGAGTCGGAAGTGTTCGAAAGCGACGATCCTTCCGCTTATTTGGAGGACGTCAACGGCATTCTCGTGCCGGGCGGCTTCGGACAGCGAGGCGCGGAAGGAAAGATTCTCGCGGCGCGTTTCGCCCGCCAGCGCAAGGTGCCCTATTTCGGCATTTGTTTCGGCATGCAGATGGCGGTCATCGAGGCGGCGCGTTCGCTTGCCGGCATAGCGGATGCCAATTCGACGGAATTCGGCCCGACGCGCGAACCCGTCATCGGTCTGATGACGGAATGGATGCGCGGCAACGAGCTGCAGATCCGCGCGAGCGAGGGCGATCTCGGCGGCACCATGCGGCTTGGCGCCTACGCGGCGCATCTGAGCAAAGGCTCGAAGATCGCCGAAATCTACGGCACGACGGATATTTCCGAGCGCCACCGGCATCGCTATGAAGTGAACACGGCTTATCGCGAGCGGCTGGAAGAAAAAGGTCTGATCTTCGCCGGCATGTCGCCCGACGGTCTTTTGCCGGAAACGATCGAGGCCAAGGACCATCCCTGGTTCATCGGCGTGCAATATCATCCGGAATTGAAATCGCGCCCCTTCGCGCCGCATCCTTTATTTGCAAGTTTTATCGCCGCGGCCGTGGAGCAGAGCCGGCTGGTTTAGGCGTAGGTGTCTATTCACACAGCGCAGTTTTGCTTTCGCGTTTATTTGAGTTCCACACCCGGATTTGAAAATCCGCGCGCGGAAACTGTCTTATGGTCATTCATTCGCTTTCTGGCCTCCCGGCCTTCGCCGCTTATTTCGCGACGGCTGTAGCGTTCTGCATCCTCTATCTCGTCGTCTATATGCGCATCACGCCGCACGACGAATATGATCTGATCGTCAAGGAGCACAATGCCTCGGCTGCTCTGGCCCTTGGCTTGAGCCTCGTCGGCTTCGCGATCGCTTTGGCGAGTGCGATCCTTCATTCCGTGAATATTCTTGATTGCATCATCTGGGGCATCGTCGCCCTCGTCGTGCAGATCATCGCCTATTATCTGGCGCGACTGGCGCATCCCCAAATTTCGGAAGCCATTCGGCAGAATGCCATGGCGAGCGCGCTCTGGCTGGGCTTCGTCTCGGTCGCCGCTGGCATCCTCAGCGCCGTTTGCATGAGCCCATGAGTCATGAGCGAGACCGACGCGCCTCCCGATGATCCCGACAGACCGAAGCGTCTCAGTTTCAGGGAGGCTAATCTCCGTCCGTCTCCCAAGCCTGAGCCGCCACCGCAGGTCTCGCACGGGTTCTTCGCCAGGCGCAAGCGCACGGTGGCGGTGAGCCTGCTGGCGGCCGGCGCAGGCGCCGCCGCGATTTATGGTGTGACGCATTACCGGAACTGCGATTCTTATCCGCCCGATCAAGCGGCCTCGTGCCGGTCGAGCGGAGGCGGCGGTGGTGGCCATTACTGGGGTGGCGGCTCGTCTTCCGGAAGCTCGTCCTCGGAGTCGAGTTCGGCCAGCCGCGGCGGGTTCGGCTTCACAGGTTCCGCGCATGCGGGCGGCGGCGAGTAGGGCATATGCGCAGGATTGCGATCACTCCCCGCGCCAATTTGGACGCGCGTGCCAAAGAATATGGCTTCAGCTTCCATGCGCAAGGCGATCAGATCTATTGGGACGAGAGCGCCTATTATGCCTTCACTCTCGAAGAGATCGAACGGGATCTTGAGGCACCCTCGAACGAACTCGCGTCCATGTGTCTTGAACTCGCCGGGCGCATTTGCGCCGACGAGCGTTTGCTGCAAAAGCTTGCCATTCCGAAACATGCTTGGGATCTGATCGCAGCGAGCTGGCGGGTGCAAGAACCCTCGCTCTATGGCCGTTTCGATCTGGCCTTTGGCGGCGACGGCCCTGCCAAGCTCCTGGAATATAACGCCGATACGCCGACCTCGCTGTTCGAGGCAGCCGTCTTTCAATGGATCTGGCTCGAGGATCTGATCGGCGCGGGCACGTTTCATAAGGACGCCGATCAATATAACAGCCTGCATGAAAAGCTGATCGCGCGCCTCCGCACGATCGTGAAGGGCGTGCCTTTGCATCTGACAGACATGGCAGACAACGAAGAGGATCGCGGCTTCATCGCCTATCTTGAGGATTGCGCGAAACAGGCGGGGCTCGCAACGACCTACCTCGCGATCTCGGATATTGGCGTCGACAGGCATGCGGAATTTGTCGATCTCGCAAGCCGCAAGATCGAGTGCCTGTTCAAGCTCTATCCGTGGGAATGGATGTTCGCCGACGCCTTCGGTTCGTCGCCAGCGATGCGCCGCACGCGCTTCATCGAACCGGCGTGGAAGGCGGTTTTATCTAACAAAGGCATTTTGCCATTGCTGTGGGAGATGGCGCCGGGGCATCCCAATCTTCTGCCGGCCTTTTTCGAAAGCGATCCGAAAAAGGCGGAGCTTGGTGCGCATTTCGCGCACAAACCGATCTATTCGCGCGAGGGCGAAAACGTGCTGATCGTCGATGGCGATCAGGTCCTCGCGCGTGAAGAGGGCACTTATGGCGCCGAGGGTTTCGTGCGCCAGGCGATCGCGCCTTTGCGATGTTTCGATGGGCATTATCCTGTGATCGGCAGTTGGATCATCGGCGATGAGGCTTGCGGAATCGGCATTCGGGAAGATGAGACGATGATCACGCGGAATGCGTCGCGCTTCGTCCCGCATGCGATTGTTGACGATGAATCATAAGACGCCCCGCAGTCCCCAGGGGTCATCGGCGCAATCCTTTCAACAGTCATGGCCGTGCTTGTCACGGCCATGACGCGGTTGAGAGATTCAGCGAAGTAGCAATCATCGCTGGATGAACCTGATACCAGCGTGTCAAGCGTGGGCATGATGCACTGAAAGGTTGAGCTTCATCCGCGTCCGCGATAGGGCGCGACGCCTTGGTCCGGCACCCAGGTGCCTTCCGGCAATGTACCGGTCTGCCAAAACACATCGATCGGCATGCCGCCGCGCGGATACCAATAGCCGCCGATGCGAAACCAGACCGGCTTCAACAGCGCCACGATGTCTTTGCCGATCGTAATCGTGCAATCTTCGTGAAAGGCGCCATGATTCCGGTAAGACGTCAGATAGAGCTTCAAGGTTTTCGATTCGACCAGCCAATCGCGTGGCAGATAATCAATAACAAGATGCGCGAAATCCGGCTGGCCCGTCACCGGGCAGAGCGAGGTGAATTCCGGCGCCGTAAAGCGCGCGATATAATTTGTTCCCTTATGCGGATTGGGCACGCGTTCGAGTTTCGCCTCGCTCGGCGAGGCGGGCAGGGGTGCTTTTTTGCCGAGTTGGGTCAGGCCGAGTTCGTGCGACTTTGGTGGCGATGCCGGCTTTTTGGCCATGAATGTCTCTCAATCTCGATCGGTCTTGTCGCGCAGCGCCGCTAAAGCTGCGAGAATAGCTATGCGGGTTCTGCCCGGCTCGATGATGGCATCGATCGCGCCTTGGGCCTGCGCGTCTTCCGCCGAAAGGCTGGCGCCTTCGGTCTTCATAAGCCCGATGCGCGCGCTTGGCCAAGCAAAGACGGCGTCGGCACCGAGTTGTTTTGAGCCCATCATGACGGAGGCGGCGCCATAGGCCTGACCCAAAATGAGGGTGAC
>JAATEW010000285.1 GCA_015655535.1 Hyphomicrobiales bacterium
AGAACCTTCGTGATCGAGAATATTCGGCCGCGGCCCGATGAAGGACACGAGGCTCATGACCAGTTCTTCGCGGATCGGATCGATCGGCGGATTGGTGACCTGCGCGAAGTTCTGTTTGAAATAAGTATAGAGCAGCTTCGACTTCGACGAGAGCGCCGAGATCGGCGTATCCGTGCCCATCGAGCCGACCGCTTCCTGGCCGGTGACGGCCATGGGCGACATCAGGAGATAGAGATCCTCATGCGTATAGCCGAAGGCCTGCTGGCGATCGAGCAGCGAGACGTCGCTGCGCGTCGTGCGCGGCTCGACCGGCTTTTGCTCTTCGAGCTTGATCTGGGTGCGCTTGAGCCACTCGGCATAGGGATGTGAGGTCGAAAGCTGATGCTTCATCTCGTCGTCCGAGATGATGCGGCCCTGTTCGAGATCGACGAGCAGCATGCGGCCGGGTTGCAACCGCCATTTGGCGACGATCTTTTCTTCCGGGATTGGCAACACGCCCGCTTCCGACGCCATCACGACGAGCCCGTCATCGGTCACGAGATAGCGTGCAGGCCGCAAGCCATTGCGGTCGAGCGTCGCGCCGATCTGGCGTCCGTCGGTAAAGGCGACGGCCGCCGGGCCGTCCCAGGGCTCCATAAGGGCCGCGTGATATTCGTAAAAGGCGCGGCGCTCCTCGTCCATGAGCTGATTGCCGGACCAGGCTTCCGGGATCAGCATCATCATGGCGTGGGCGAGCGAATAGCCGCCCTGCACCAGGAATTCGAGCGCATTGTCGAAACAAGCCGTGTCCGACTGGCCCTCGTAGGAGATCGGCCAGAGTTTCGAAATGTCGTTGCCGAAGAGGCCGGAGGCGACGGAGGCCTGCCGCGCCGCCATCCAATTGACGTTGCCGCGCAGCGTGTTGATCTCGCCATTATGCGCGACGAGACGGTAGGGATGCGCCAACTGCCAAGTGGGGAATGTATTGGTCGAAAAGCGCTGATGCACGAGCGACAGCGCCGTCTCGAACAGCGGGTCTTGCAGATCCTTGAAATATTCGCCGAGCTGCGTCGCGAGCAGAAGCCCCTTGTAGACGATCGTGCGCGACGACAAGGACACGGCGTAGAAGCCACGCAGATGCGGATCGGCCAGCTCGTAAATGCTGTTCGAGATGACCTTGCGCAGAAGGTAAAGCCTGCGCTCGAAAATCGTCTGATCGGCGATATGCTCGCCGCGCCCGATGAAGACCTGCCGGATGACCGGCTCCGTTGGCTTGACGCTTTCGCCTAGCCCGGATGAATCGACCGGCACGTCGCGCCAGCCGAGGAAGACGAGGCCTTCCTCGGCGGTCACCCGCTCGACGATCTCTTCGATGATCTTGCGGCCGCCCGGATCGCGCGGCAAAAACAGGTTGCCGACGGCATAGTCGCCGGGCGAAGGCAGCTTGAAGCCAAGCTCGGCGGCTTTAGCCTCGAAAAAGCGATGCGGAATCTGAACGAGCATGCCGCAGCCGTCGCCAGCTTTTGGGTCGGCGCCGACGGCACCGCGATGGTCGAGGTTGAGCAGGATTTTAAGGCCCATCTCGACGAGATCATGCGACTTGCGGTTCTTCATGTCGGCGACGAAGCCGACGCCGCAGGCATCATGCTCGTAGAGCGGCGAATAAAGCCCTTGCGCCGCAGGCAGGTTGGGGTCGAGGCCGGGCGGCGCCGGCACAGGTTTCGGCATCGGGATGCCCGCACCGTCCTGCCTCGGATCCCTGTCGCCCTTGCCGTTCATGCCAAACCCCAAAGCTCTTCGCGTCATCTGGGGCACCCCATCCTCTCCCTCCGGGAGAAGGGTTGCCCTACCCTAAATGGTCAGTGAGACTGTCCTATCACAGGTGACGATTGCAGATTTGATCCTATTCCACAAGCGGCCTATCGGCGAGGCGCCGGGGCCTGGCGGCGGAGCCGAAGCTTTATGTCAGCGGTACCCCTTAAATGCTGCGGGTGCGTCTATATCATCCTTGCCTCGCCCAGGAAGACGGGTGAGAAACACCTCCGCTATTTGGAATTGGCCGCATGGATTTTACAAGCGACAATACATTCGGGGCGCACCCGAAAATCCTCGACGCGATCGTCGCTGCGAATTCGGGCCCCGTCGCCTCCTATGGCGCGGATCCCTTCACGCAGGACGCCGCGGCGCGGCTCTGCGAAATTTTCGAGCACGAGGCCTCGGTCTTTTTCGTCGCGACCGGCACGGCCGCCAATGCCTTGGCGCTTGGTGCGATCTGTCCGCCCTGGGGCGCCGTCTTCTGCCACGAAGATGCGCATATCAGCGAAGACGAATGCGGCGCGCCGGAGATGTTTACCGCCGGCGCCAAGCTCGTCGGCATTCCGGGCTTTGCCGGCAAGATCTCGCCTGCGGATTTCGAAAAGACTTTGGCGTCTTATCCGCGCGGCCAGGTCAAGCAGGTTCAGCCCGCCGTTTTGTCCCTGTCTCAATTGACCGAGGCGGGCACAGCCTACGCTTGCGATGACATCGCGCATCTCGCCGGGCTGGCGCATGAGGCGGGGCTCAAGGTCCATATGGACGGCGCACGCTTCGCCAATGCGCTTGTCGCCCAAAATTGCAGCCCCGCCACCATGAGCTGGCGCGCGGGCATCGATGTGTTGTCGTTCGGCGCGACGAAGAACGGCGCTTTGGCCTGCGAAGCCGTGATCTTTTTCGATTCCGCAATGGCTGAGGCTTTCGCCTATCAGCGCAAGCGGTCCGGCCATACGGTCTCGAAGGGCCGTTTCCTCGGCGCGCAAATGCTCGCCTATCTCGACGCGCGCCTTTGGCTCGACCTCGCCAAGATCGCCAATGGCCACGCGGCGCGGCTCGCGGCGGGTCTTGCCAAAATTCCCGGCGTGCGGCTGCCCTGGATGCCGGATGCCAATGAGATTTTCGTCATCATTCCGGGCGCGATCGACAAGATGCTGAAGGCGGCTGGAGCCGCCTATTACGAATGGGGCTTGCGCGATTATCCGCCGGAGGTCATTCCTCCGAGCGAGGGAGAGGTCTTCGTCCGGCTTGTCACCTCTTATGCGACGGCCTCCGCCGATATCGACCGCTTGATCGCAATCGCTCAGGGAATTGTCAAGTAAAGCGAATTGCCAAGTAGAGCGGCTTGGTACCGCCTTATTCCGACCGACTTTTACCTCGATCTTCGCGCAAGCTGCGTAGAATAAAATGCGTGGAAATACGTTGGAAAAGTGCGGAGGCCTCTGATGAAGCCGGTCAAACCGAGTGATGTCTTGAGCCGGTTCAAGCTGAAGCGCGCAGTAAGCCTAGCGGCTCTGGGCCTTCTGCTTTTTCCGCTTTCGGCGCAGGCGCAATATTACGGGCGCGGATACGGGCCTTACGTCGTTTCCCCTTATGGCGGTTATGATGGCGGCGGCCGTTATGTCGTTCCTCCTGATGGGGGACCGCCGCCGCCAGGTCCCTATGGCGGGCCTTACGGCGGTCCGCCGCTCTATGGTCCTTACGATGCGGGGCCCGGTGGCCCGCCGCCCGGTCCGGCTTACGGCGAATATGCACCGCCGCCGCGTCCCGGCCCTCGTCCATCGCCTTACGACGGTCCGCCGGGTCTGCCTTCCGGCCAGCGCGGCCCATCCGCTTCGCCGCCAGGCCCCGGTCCAAGCGGTGGCCCAGGTGGCGCCGGCCCCGTGTCGCTCGACATGATCCAGGGCCGGATCAAGGCGGCGGGTTACAGGCTGATCGCGCCGCCGCGCCAGAAGGGCAATATTTATCTGGCCGAGGTCGAAGACTCGAAGTCGGTGCGCCATCGGCTGGTCTATGACGCCAATGACGGGCATCTCATCCAGAACACGCCATTGGGTCCGGTGAAAAAAACCGGTGGGCCCGGCGGGCCTTTGCCCTCCGAGCAGAGCAAAGCACCTGGAGGGGCCGGACCTACTGGCGGCGAGCCTGCCGATCAGGCCAAAAGTGTGCCACCCTCGACGCCGGCGCCACCGCCTCCAGCGCCGCATGGGGACGAACCGCCACCGCCTGCCGCTGTGGACCCAGTTCCTGCGCCGCGTTCCGAGTTGACGGATAGACCGCCGCGCATGGCCGAAGAAGATTCGCCGAAACCAACGCCCATTTCGATCGCGATTCCTTATCCGGATTCGATTTCTTTCCCATTTCCATTCACGAGAACACCAAATTGCAGGGCTCAAGATTTTATTGTGATCGATCCTCTTTGGTACCTCAGGGAACTAGCTCCAGTTTGTGGAGGTACAACTTTCTAGCTGACGAAACTCAGTGAGTTTCCTCGACCGCAAAAATAAGGGCGCCCAAGAGGCGCCCTTATCGCTGACATCGCGGGAGATACGCGATTAAGCAGCCTTCTGGGTCTCGACGACCTTTGGGGCAGAGGCGGACTTACCGATCGGAATTTGGCGCGGCTTCGCAGCTTCCGGAATCTCGCGGACGAGATCGACGTGAAGCAAGCCGTTCTCAAGGCTGGCGCCCGTCACCTGCACATGTTCGGCAAGCTGGAAGCGGCGCTCGAATGCCCGCGCGGCTATGCCTTGGTAGAGCACTTCCTTGGACGCCGGATCGCCTTCCTTGCGGACTTCCTTCGAACCGCGGATGGTCAGGCCATGCTCCTTGGTTTCGATCGAAAGCTCGGCTTCCGAAAAACCCGCGACGGCGACGCTGATGCGATAGGAATTTTCACCTGTCCGCTCGATATTATAGGGCGGATAGGCCGGAACCGTCTCATGGCCGGCGGCCTCGTCGATCATGTTGAAGAGACGATCGAAGCCGATGGTCGAACGGTAAAGCGGGGAAAGATCGAAGTGACGCATTGAATATCCTCCTTCAAGAAGCGACATCGAGCTTGCCATCGACACCCCTCGGGATAGTCTCCGGCGCCTTCAAAGGTGCTGGGACTAACCGCGCGATTCAGCAATGCCCCGGTCAATAGAGGCAGACATGATATGATCGCCGTCATCCGACCGGAGATGCATCTCACCGAACCGCGCTTAACCAGGATTACCGAGGTCAAGCTTGTCTTGCGCGTCCTGTAAGCGGCCCGCGCTCCCCTGAATTTGGGTGGCTTTCGGGCCTTTGCAAGAAGGGTTTTTGAAAAAATGGAACTCGTTGGTCTGCCCGAAAATCCGGTGCCGCCGGGTGCGATCATGGTGCCGGTTCTGGCCCAGGACGGACTGACCTTGCGGGCTGTGCGCTGGGTGGGCTCGACGCCGCGCGGGACGATGTTCATCGCGCCTGGACGCGGCGAGTTCATCGAGAAATATTTCGAGGTGATCGAAGAGCTTCTGACCCGCCACTTCGACGTCGTCATCATGGATTGGCGTGGTCAGGGCCTGTCGGAGCGGGAACTCGCCAATCCGCACAAGGGCCATATCGACGATTTCCTGATCTATGAACGCGACCTCGCGTCCCTTGGCCGGCAGGTGCTTGACGCCTTCTGCCCGAAACCCTGGTTCGCGCTCGGCCATTCCATGGGCGCCTCCATTCTGCTCGCGCATGCCCACCATGGCGCCGATCTCTTCGAGCGCCTGGTGCTGACCTCGCCGATGATCGATCTCTACGGCTTACGGTTTCCGCATTTGGCCCGCGCCTTTGCCGAAGGGCTCGATACGATCGGCCTTGGCGGCGCCTTCATCCCAGGCGGCAGCCGATGGCCGGCCACACGTCATCCGTTCGAGAGCAATGTGCTGACCTCGGATCGTGCGCGCTACGCGCGCTATGCGGCGGTCGCTGCTGCGGCGCCGGAATTGACGATCGGCGATCCGACCATCGGCTGGGCCAATGCCGCGTTCCGCCTCATGCGGCAATTCGAGGAACCCGATTTCGCGCGCCGCACGATGACGCCGATTTTGATTCTGGCAGCCGGCGCCGATCGCGTCGTGAAGACCTCGGCGACGGAGACTTTCGCGAGCCGGTTGAAGGCGGGGCGCCATCTCACCATTCCCTATGCGCGCCATGATCTCCTATTGGAGAACGATGCGATCCGCGCCCTGATCTGGGCCGCTTTCGACGCCTTTGTGCCGGGCACGCAGGAAGAGGCGGTCATCGCGGCGGCGAAGCGGGCGTAAGGTGTGACGCTCATCTTGAAGCGCGTCATGGCCGTGCTTGTCACGGCCATCCACACCGGGACATTGCATGAGTGATGATATATGCAGCGGCAACGTTTCCGCGTGGATGCCCGGCACAAGGCCGGGCATGACGGCAACATAAGTGCCGGTAACTATTCCGCCGCGAGCGAAACGCTCTCGGGTCCGCGCCGGAACTGTGCGAGAAGATTGGCCTCTTCCGCCTTGGCGGCGGCGAGGTTCTTCATCTTGACATGGCCATAGCCGCGAATCTGCTCGGGCATTGAAGCCAGGGCGACGGCGATCTCGTGGTTCTCGCGCGTAAGGCCTGCGAGAAGCTCGGCCAGAAGCAGTTCGTAATCGCGGATCAGAGCGCGTTCGGCCCGGCGCTCTTTCGTAAAGCCAAAAATATCGAAGGGCATTTTCCGCAGGCCCTTCAGCGCCGTGAGGAGCTTGAAACCCTTCATCATCCAGGGGCCGACCGTGATTTTCTGCGCTTCGCCCTTGGCGTTCCGGCGGGCCAAAAGCGGCGGCGCGAGATGGAATTCGAGCCGCAAGTCGCCTTCGAACGTCAGCGCGAGATCGCGGGCGAATTCGCCATCCGAGTAAAGCCGCGCGACTTCATATTCATCCTTCACGGCGAGCAGCTTCGCGAAATTGCGGGCAACCGCTTCCGTCAGCCTTGCATCGCCCGGCAGTTTCGCGCGCTCGACGGCAGCGACATGCGAAACGAGCGCGAGATAGCGTTGCGCGGTGGCGGCGCCGCCATAGGATTTGAGATAGGAGACGCGGCGCTCGATGATCTCGTCGAGCGTGGTCGCCACCGGCAGACTTGCGGGGCTCTGCCGCGCTGTCACGGCGGCATCGACCGCCTTCGGCTCGACGGCATAGCGGCGGCCCCAGGCGAAGGCCGCTTTGTTCAATTCGACGGCTTCGCCGTTGAGTTCGATCGCCCGCAGGATCGAGGCTTCTTCGAGCGGCACAAGGCCCTGCTGCCAGGCCAGGCCCAGCATCATCATATTGGCGCCGATCGAATGGCCAAGCAGCGCGGTCGCCATGCGGCTCGCGTCGAAGAAATGCGTACGGCTGCCCCCCGCCTGAGCGATGGAGCGTTTCAGCCGTTCGAAGGGCAGCGAGAAATCCGCATCCCGCGTGATTTCGCCCGGATAGACCTCGGCCGAATTGATGAGAACGCCCGTCTCGTCCTTGCGCATGGCGGCGAGGATCTTCGTCGAGCCCGAGATGATGAGGTCGCAGCCGAGAATGAGATCGGCGCTGCCGGCGCCGACGCGGACGGCTTGAATATCGCCGGGCTTGGCCGCGATCTTCACATGGCTGAAAACCGCGCCGCCTTTCTGCGCGAGGCCGGCCATATCGATAATGCCGCAGCCTTTGCCTTCGAGATGCGCGGCCATGCCGATAATGGCCCCGATCGTCACGACGCCCGTGCCGCCGACGCCCGTGACGAGAATCCCGTAGGGCCTCTCGGTGATGACCGGCTTTTGCGGCGCAGGCAGCGCCGAGGTGATGGACGTATCGGGAGACATGGCCTCGACCTTGCGCGGCGTCGCGCCATGCACGGTCACGAAGGCCGGGCAGAAGCCCTCGATACAGGAAAAGTCCTTATTGCAGCTCGATTGATCGATGACGCGCTTGCGGCCGAATTCGGTTTCGACCGGCTGGACCGCGATGCAATTCGATTTGATGCCGCAATCGCCGCAGCCCTCGCAGACGCGCGTGTTGATGAAGACGCGGGCATCGGGATCCGGCTCTTCGCCGCGTTTGCGGCGGCGTCTTTTCTCGGATGCACAGGTCTGATCGTAGATCAGGACGGTGGTGCCCTCGGTGGCGGCGAGTTGACGCTGCACTTCGTCGAGTTCCAAGCGCGAATAGATCGACGTGCCGGCGGCCCAAAGCGTCGAGGCCGCGTATTTATGCGGCTCGTCGGTGACGATGGCGATCTGCGTCACGCCTTCGGCCGCGACCTGCCGTGCGATCATATCGACGGTGAGGCCGCCCTCGTGACGCTGGCCGCCGGTCATGGCGACGGCGTCGTTGAACAGGATCTTGAAGGTGATGTTGACCTTGCTCGCGACGGCGAATCGAAGCGCGAGGCTGCCCGAATGATTATAGGTGCCGTCGCCGAGATTCTGGAACACATGCGGACGCTTGGAAAACGGCGCTTCGCCGATCCAATTGGCGCCTTCGCCGCCCATCTGCGTATAGCCTTCGGTGGCGCGGTCCATGGATTGCGCCATGTAATGGCAGCCGATGCCCGCATAGGCGCGCATGCCGTCGGGCACTTGCGTCGACGTATTATGCGGGCAGCCGGCGCAGAAATACGGCGTCCGCGACGCGATATCCTGCTGGCTCGCCAAACGCGTCTGCGCGGCTTCGAGCTGCCGCACGCGGCGCTCGAGATCGGCGTCCGGCGAATATTTTAAAAGCCGCGAGCCGATGGCGACCGCGATATCTTCGGCGTCGAGCGCGCCGCTGACCGGAAACAGCCAATCGCCGTGTTCGTCTTTCTTGCCGACCAGAATCGGCTGATCGCTCGTGCCGTAGAGATGTTCGCGCACCTGCATTTCGATCAAGGCGCGCTTTTCTTCGACCACGATGATCGTGTCGAGCCCGCGCGCGAAATCGCGCAAGCCTTTGGGTTCGAGCGGCCAGACGCAGCCGATCTTATAGAGGCGCAGGCCGAGATCATTGGCCTTGATCTCGTCAATGCCGAGATCGTCGAGCGCCTGACGCACGTCGAGATAGGACTTGCCCGCCGTGATCACGCCGACGCGGGCGCGCGGGCCGCCCGAGAGAATGATGCGGTTCAGCCGGTTGACGCGCAGCCAGGCAAGCATGGCATCATGCTTTCCGGTCTGCAGTCGGATTTCCTGATCGAGCACGCCGTCGCGCGCCCTTATGTTGAGACCGTCCCGCGGCAAAGCCAGATCGGTCGGCACGATCGGCATGAAGCGCCCGAAGGAAGCGTCGATCGAGGCTGTCGATTCGACCGTGTCCTTCACGCATTTGAGCCCGACCCACGCGCTGGCGTAGCGGCTCAGCGCAAAGCCGAGAAGGCCGTAGTCGAGAATCTCCTGCACGCCCGCGGGCGACAGGATCGGCATCATCACATCGACGAAGGTGAATTCGGACTGGTGCGCCGTGGTCGATGATTCGGCCGTATGGTCATCGCCCATCAGGGCGAGCACGCCGCCATGTTTCGACGTGCCTGCGAGATTGGCGTGGCGGAAGACGTCGCCGGAGCGGTCGACGCCGGGGCCCTTGCCGTACCAGAGGCCGAAGACGCCGTCGAATCGGCCTTCGCCACGCATCTCGGCCTGCTGCGCGCCCCAGACCGCGGTCGCGGCGAGGTCTTCGTTGAGGCCCGGTTGAAACAGAATATCGCGGGCTTCGAGCTGCTTTTTCGCGCGCTGGAGATTGAGATCGAGGCCGCCCAAGGGCGAGCCGCGATAGCCCGACACGAAGCCCGCCGTCTTCAGCCCGGCACGGCGGTCGAGTTCCGCCTGCATGAGCAAAAGCCGGACGACCGTCTGCGCGCCGGAGACGAAAATGCGCTGCTTGGCGAGATCGTATTTGTCGCCGAGCGAGACGGAGGCGAGGCCTTCGACGATGTCGATTGGTCTGACGACCGCGTCCGTCATCCTGGTCCCCCTGCCGTGCCAGGGCGCCGTCTTGGCCGCGCCCGCTTTAGAAGCATGGTTTGGTCGTGGTCACTTGGCACTGCCATTTTGATAGGCGGTCGGCCGTTTGGGATCAACCCCGTCATTTCCAAGTATAATCACCCGCATTCGCAGCGTATAGGAGGCGCGGCGGCGATTGCCCCGGCCTCTCGCCATGGAATGGTGGAGCGCCGGATAAATTGCAGTGCAATTCCCCTGTTTAAGATGCTTTTGAAGGGGGCGCCGCCTCGCTTTGGCCAGACTTCCTTCGCTTATAAATCAATCTCTTGATCGAAAACTCCTTTCGGGCGAGAGGGTTTGAAAGAAAGGGTAAGATTTCGTGATCGGAAAAGCCCTGAATGGAAGGCTGCTCGCCGCGCCTTGGGCCGCCGCTTCGCAGGCTTGCCTTGCTATCGGCCTTCTCAGCTTGGGGTTTGTGCAGCCAGCCGTTGCGCATCCGCATGTCTGGGTCACGGGGCGCACGGAAGTCATCTTCGATCAATCCGGCTTGATCAAGGCCATCCGCAACGCCTGGGTCTTCGATGAAATGTATTCGGCCTTCGCGACCGAAGGCCTCGGCAAGAACGGCAAGCCGCTGACGCCCGAAGAGCTTGCGCCGCTCGCCAAGACGAATATCGACTCCTTGGCCGAATTCGACGATTTCACTTATGCCAAGGAAGCCGGCGCCAAGGTCGCGTTCGGCGAGCCGACCGATTACGCTCTCGAGGAGCGCGACGACAAGCTTGTGGTTTTGCGATTCACCTTGCCGCTGAAGATTCCGGCGCGTGCGTCGAAGGCCTTTTCGCTGCAAATCTACGATCCGACCTATTTCGTTGCGTTCAGCCTCGATTCGAAAGATCCGGTCACGCTCGTCAATGCGCCAAAGGGGTGTTCCGCCAATGTGCTCGGCGCGAACCCGCTGCAGGCCGAGGAAACCAAGAAACTGTCGGAGGCCTTTTTCAGCGGCCTGTCGCCCGGCACCGATTTCGGCGTGAAGCTGGCGGATCGAATCATCGTCGCGTGCCCGTAGATTTTGAGTCGGACCGTGCTTCAAATTAAAGTGCATGGGCTAGGCAAGCTGTGCCATTTTTCGGCTGAGATCAGGTTCTAGGGTTTAGGGCGTCTCCATCGAGCCCCTATGAAGGCGTCATGGCCGGGCTTGTCCCGGCCATCCATGGCAAGACATCGCTGTAGCAATTCCAGGGTTGGTGCAGCATCTCTGCGTGGATGCCCTGTACAAGGCTGGGCATGACGCGGTTGAGGCGAAGAGCTTTACGGATGAAATCATCCCTTATACGCAACATTGAAACGCTCGATCATGTCGCCGAAGCCATCGCTTTGGGCCTTGTCGCGCTCGTCGTTTTCTCTTGCGATGGCGCATTCGCCCAAGGCGCGCATCATCCTTTCGCCGTCGGTGCGAACGAAGGCGCGGTCGGCAATGTGAGCGGCTTCGGCGCTTGGATCATCGGGCAGGAAAGCGCTTTCTATCGCCAAATGACTCAAGCGCTTCATGCCATCAAGGCGCATGAGTCGGCGGGCTGGGCTCTGGCAGGCGTCAGTTTCGCCTATGGCGTGTTTCATGCCGCCGGTCCCGGTCACGGCAAGGCGGTCGTCACATCCTACATGGTCTCGAACGAACGAGCGCTGCGGCGCGGTCTCGTGATTTCGCTGCTCGCAGCCGTGTTGCAAGGCCTTGTCGCCGTCGGCCTCGTCGGCATCGCCGCTTTGATCTTTCATGCGACGGCGCAACGCATGACGGCCGCCGCCAATGTGATCGAGACGGCGAGCTATTTCGGTATCGTCGCGCTCGGTGTTCTTCTTCTGTGGCGCAAGGGCGCGGCCCTCGCCGCCGCGCTCAGCGCCATGCCGCGCGCGCCTGTCGAGCAGATTTTAGCGGCGAGCGCACCGTCATTATCGACGATGGGGCGGGGCACATCGGCGTTCTTCGCCGATAATGGCGCGCAGGATCATATGCATGGGCCGGACTGCGGTCATTTCCTGGCGATGGACCCGTCAAAACTCGATGAAGGCTTCGTCTGGAAAGGCGCTTTGCTGACCGTACTGACGGCGGGCGCGAGGCCATGTTCGGGTGCGATTCTGGTTCTGGTCTTCGCGCTCGCGCAGGACATGTTCCTGACCGGCGTCGGCGCGACTTTCGCAATGTCAATCGGCACGGCCATCATCACCGGCGCTTTGGCCGCTTTCGCGGTTTACGCCAAACGCACAGCGGTGAGATTCGCAGGTCCCGGTTCGCCGCGCGCATTGGTTTTCGGACGGCTGATCGAAGTTGGCGCAGCCGTCTTGGTTTTGCTCTTCGGCTGCGCTTTGCTCGCCGCGCAATGGATGGGATTTACGCTGACCGCGCTGTGAGCTTAATTCCGCGAGCGGGAAAAGCTCGCGACCTGTTGAAGCGCATCCCTCGCGGATGGCAGGGGCTGCACGGCAGCGCCGGAGAAATGCGACGTGTCGAGATCGGTCGCAGTGCTTGCGAATCGCGCGACGTAATTGGCCGACAGTCCATTCGACAATGTGCCAGGCTGGATACGGGCCGCGGCGCGCAGGCCAGAGAGGCTCGGGCCGAGCACCGACTGAGTCGGCGCGTCTTCCGTCGCCATATCGCTTGTCAGGCTGCGGAAATTGCTGCCGTCGAGCCGGGCGGATACGATTGTCTGGCTTTTGTTCGGCTGGCCCCGCGACGGCGTGGTTTTATTGAGCGCTGCCGAACGCAATCCCGGCAGAGGCGCAGCCACGGAAGCTGACGCAGGCGTCGCCGCATAGGCCAGAACGTCGGCCGGCGATACCTTCGCCCTGTCCGGCCCTTGCGTGATAACGGCCGGCAGGCCCGCATGTCCGAGCTCGGCCGGCTGCGCCGGTGATTGCGTTGAAATCAGAGAGGCGATCGCATCCGGTTTCGCAGCGGCGGGCAGTTTCTGCCCGGGCTTTGATGTATCGGCCGCAATCGACGCCGTCATGTCGTTTGGTGTGATCGAGGCGAATGTCGCGGTGCCGGCAGGTCTTGCCGGAGGCAAGGGCACGGCGGCCAATGTCATGAGTTCGCTCGGACGCTTTGGCGGTGTCGGAAGCACGCTTCCATAGGCGGAGGTGTCGGCGTCCTGTGCGTCCGCATCGGGCTGTTTTCCGCGCGCCGCGGCGGGCGCTGCCGGTTGCAGGCTTGCGACCTGTTGGCTGCTTGGCGCTGGCGCCGCCGCGGTCTGCGCCGGATCGGGAGCGCGTCGCTGGCCGTAGCGCTCGGCAAGCGATTGCGCGGCGGGCGGATTGGCCGAGGCTACAAAAGAGCTGTCCGCATTGCGGCTGGTGCCGCGAGCCGGGCCGCCACGTGGTGTCGGGACGGCGGAGGCAACCTCCTCGACATCATCCTCGCCGCCACTGCCGCCACCGAAGAGCCAGGCGAAGAAGCCCTTCGACTTCGGCTGCTCTTCATAGGCCGGTGCTGAGCCGCCATTTGCCTCGATTTCGGCGCGGGCTTCTTCATAGCGCGCCAGCGGCTGGCCGTTTGATGGAATATGGACGGTCTTGCCGTCCGGGAAGAGCCGGACGAGCTGGTCATAGCTCATGCGCGGCCAGTGCCGCACGCTGCCGACATCGAGATGGACGAAATTCGAGCTCGGATAATAGCCGACGCCGCCTCTTTGCATGCGCATGCCGATTTCGCGCAGCTTCTCCATCGAGATATCGGGCATGGTCGTGTCCATCGCCTTGCCCAGCATATGCTGCGAATGTTCGGCGACGGCGCGCGAGCGGCGGCGCAACATGGCATTGGTCTCTGGAGAGCGATAGGCCGAGAGGACGGTGATCGGCTCGGTCGCCCCGATGCTGCGATAGGCCTCCCAAACGACATCGAAAAGCCGGGGATCCATCTTCGTCTGGTCGTCGTTACGCCAGTCGCGCAGGAAATAATTCAGCTTTTCGAGGACGGCCGGGTCGTAATGGCCGTTAACGCGATAGGTGGCCTCGATCGAATCGCGCCGATGCGCGTGGAAGAGGCTGATTGTCCGTGTATCGCCATTGGCTTCGGCCGTTTCGGTGGCCGTCGGCAGAAAAGTGCCGGCCCAAAACGACAGGAGGCTCGTCGTCACGACGACGCGCACGCGATTCCTGGTGGCCTTTTTGAGGCTCGGTTGTCGCAAATGATGGCTCGCGGTTCTCGGGTTACGCGGCTTGCGCCGCCCGTTTTCTTTGGACTTAACGTTAAAACCGAGAACCGTTAATACCCCGTGCCCATCGGACCCATGGCATTCCCCCGCTCTCCCCACGGTCCAGTTAAGCACCGTGGTTCGCGCGAAGAAAGCCGGAAATTATGGCGAAGCTGTGTCACGGGCCCCGAGGCAGCCGCAGACACAGGCAGCTTTACTTTAGAAAACAGACGCTTAAATGGCCTGGCCCTGGCCCCTAGCTTTCAAGCCCGAGCGCGGCTTTGACCCGATGCGAATAGCCATAAAGATCGTCGCGCAATTGCAGCCGGCCGGTTTCGTCCACATAGGTCGTAAAATATTCAATATGGATCGGCAAAGGCGTGGCCAGATTGATATAGCGCTCGCCGGACCCGATCAGACCTTTAAGCCTTTGTTCACTCCAAGAATGATTGAGCACGATTTCGGCGAAACCGAAGGGCTGGTCGACGCGGACGCAGCCGTGACTGAAGGCGCGCTTCGCCGAAGCGAAGAGAGCCTTCGACGGGGTGTCGTGGAGATAGACGGAATAATCGTTCGGAAACAAGAATTTGATGCGTCCGAGCGCGTTCCTTTCGCCGGGCGGCTGGCGTACGGTGAGCACGCCGTGACGCGAACTCACCTGCCAGCCCGACGCGGCGAGGGCGCCGAGGCTGCTGCCGAATTCCTTGCGGATGATCGATTGGGGCACGTTCCAATAGGGGTTCACGATCAAATATTGCATTTTGTTCGAGAACACCGGCGTCGGCGTGTCGGGCTTGCCGACGACGACGCGATGGCGCGTCAAAAGCTGATCACCGTGAATCACCGAAACCGTAAAATCGGGAATGTTGACGGCAATATAGGTCTCGCCCATGTCGCGCGGCATCCAGCGCCAGCGCTCCATATTGGCCAGGATCTCGTTTTCGAGCCGCGACGGCTGACCGCCCGACAGAGCCGCGATCGTGCGCGCGGTGAGCACACCCGACGCGGGAAGGCCAGCCGATTTTTGGAAACCGGCGACGGCCGCCGCGACGCGCGTGTCGTAGACCAAGTCTTCCGGCGCCGCGGGCTGTTGGACATCGAGACCGAAGCGCGCCCGGATCAAGCTCACACGCGGGTCGCGCATGCCAACCGTCAAATCCGGACCGGACGGGATCGGCTGGCGCGCGACGGGCGCCCGCTCGCGGCGCATCTCGGCAAGCTTCTGGCGCAGCGCCTGATAGGGTTTTTGCGGCGGGTTGAAGCCCCAAAGCGCATCTCCGGCCCTGTCGCCTGCCTCCGCCACGGCGGATAAAATGGCGAAAGGCTCCGCCACCTCGGGTTTCTCGCCGATCAAGGGCGAAATCGTCTTCGGGTCGATCCGGCCGCCTGACGCGGCGCGTCCATACGCGATCACGGCTTCCGACAAGGCAAGATCGGCCTTGACCCGGTCTTCGTCGCTGGCGCCTTGCAGGTCCGGCACCAAAGCGAGCGGCAGCCCATCGTCGGCAGCGCGCTGAAGCCGGTCGATCACGGCATGGGCCGCTGGCGTCGCGCGTCCGTCCTTGCTCCAGAGCGGCGCGAAATCGCGTAACGTGTAAAAGGCCGCCAGCTCTTCGCGGGTCTTTTGCGTCTCGGCGGCATGCGGACCTTTGACATCCGCAGAAACAAGCTCTTCGAGCGACATTTGCATGAGGCCGGGCAAAGGCGATTTTTCTGGCGCGACCGGCTTCGGCCCCTCCGCCGGCGCGGCGATGATCTCGGGCGCAACGGGCAGGGATGCATCCGCAGGCTCAACGGCGGCGGCGGGGGAGACCGTCTCGTCCGGAGCAGGCGATTTTTCCGGGACCGTCCCCGTCGCATCCGGGTCGATCGCCGCCGCCGGACCTGCCGAGGTTTTGGGATCGGACGACGAGTCGTCTTTGGATTGGGCTGCCGGCGCGTCCGTTGACGCCGCCGCCGAATCGGACACCGCGGCCGGGTCCAGCCCTTTCGCCGTCTCCTGCGCCTGTCCTTGGACCTCTTGGGCGAATGCGGTGGAGGCGGGCAAGCCCGAGAGCAGCAGCAGGGCGGCGACGCCGCCGAGCGAGATTGTCTTGAAGGGCGCATGCGCGCCGATGCGGGACGTGCCGCGCTTAGGAAGAACATTCATCTGACGACGCATTGAAACCTCGACACCCCCGTGCATAAAGAAGGGGTGAGTTGGTTACGAAATCAATGCACGAAGGACTGTGCCTCTGCACACGATACCGTTATCTCACAGAGCGTGGCAGGGCGGCCACATGCGTTGATTTCCAGGCCACCTGATCTTTTCAGGCCGCGGCGTCATCGGCCTTATCGCCGCCTTGCTCCTGCTCTTGTTCGGTGAGATGGAAGCCATATTCCTTCATCTTGCGATAAAGCGTCGAGCGGCCGATTCCGAGCTTGCGGGCAACCGCCGACATCTGGCCGCGGTAATGCGCCAGCGCGAAACGAATCGTTTCAGCTTCGATCTGATCTAATCTGCGGATATCGCCGCCTTCGCTCAGCAGGCTCAGGACATTCGGATCGCGAACCTCGACGCGCACGACCTCGCGCTCGGGCTTCGGCTGGGACAAAACGGCGGGAATGGCCGGAATGCGCAGATCGAACCCGTCCACATGCGCGGCGATCTGCGGAAATTCGGTGATCGTCAGCTCGTCGGCATCGGCGAGCACGACGGCCCGGAACACGGCATTTTCCAATTGCCGGACATTGCCCGGCCAATCGTAGGTTTTCAGCAAGGCGACGGCCTCGGAACTGAAGCCGCGGATGCGCTTGCCTTCCTCGGCGCCGAAGCGGGCGGCGAATCTCCGGGCGAGGTCCGGGATATCGTCGCGCCTGACTCTTAAGGGGGGTACCGAGATCGGAAAGACGTTCAAGCGATAATAAAGATCTTCGCGGAACCGGCCGCGTTTCACGAGCTCGATCAGATTTTGGTTGGTGGCCGAGATCAGCCTGATATCGACCTTGACCGAACGCCTGCCGCCGACCGGATCGATTTCGCCCTGCTGAAGCGCGCGCAGAAGCTTGACCTGAATCTCAAGCGGCAATTCGCCGATTTCATCGAGAAACAAAGTGCCGCCATGAGCCTCGGCGAATTTGCCGATGTGTTTTTCGCTGGCGCCGGTGAAAGCCCCTTTTTCGTGCCCGAACAGAATCGATTCGACGAGATTTTCGGGCAGGGCACCGCAATTGACGGTAACGAAGGCCTTGCCGCGCCGGTCGGAGGCGCCTTGGATGGCGCGCGCGATCACTTCCTTGCCGACGCCCGATTCGCCTTCGAGGAGGACGGGAATGGTCGATTTGGCGGCGCGTTCGCCAAGCCGCACGACGCGCTCCATGTCCTCGCTCGCGCTGGCGAGGTCCTTGAACGACAAAATGCCGGCGGCCTGCCGGTTCATACGGCGCACTTCGTCTTCGAGTGCATCGACCCGAAGCGCATTCTTGATCGAGACCTGCAATCTTTCGGCGCCGACCGGCTTCACTACGAAGTCCAGGGCGCCGGCGCGCATGGCCGAAATCACGGTTTCGATCGAGCCATTGGCCGTTTGAACGATGGTTGGTATCAGATGACCACGATCGCGCATGCGTTCCAGGACCGCCATGCCGTCGAGATCCGGCATCACGAGGTCAAGAATGACGAGGTCGACCGGCAGCCCGGCTGCCGGTTCGAGCCGCGCCAAAGCCGCTTCGCCCGTCTCAACCACCTCAACCTCGTAGCCGAAGCGCCGCACGAGACTTTCGAGAAGACGGCGTTGGACGGGGTCGTCATCGACAACCAGAATCAAACAGGACATGCGACCTCATGAGGGCGAAGGTGGTTTCGCCACCCGCTATGCTGGTCGATCAGAGTAAACGCCGTGTTAATAGCCGTGCCGTTTGGGAGCAGACGTGGGGTCAAAATTATTTGGCCCGCGGCTTTAGCTTGGCCCAAGCTTAGATTTTTTTGGAAACTGCGTCCCAAGAAGCCGAGCCGAAGACCGCGGCACTAGAAAAGAAAAGCGCGGCATTCAATGCCGCGCTTTTGCAGGATCAGCCTCGGAGCGAGAATCAATCGTTGGGGTTGCCAGGGCCTTCCGGATGAAAGGCGCTGGCGCCAAGGTCGAGGCGGCCGCGCGTGCCGGAACGATCGTAACGGGCGATGTCGCTCACCGCGCCGAACTGGCCCTGAGGCTGATACATAGCCTGGAACTGACGGGCCGAAACCTGAGAGACGGGAGTGGCCGAAGCGGCACCCATCGAAGCGATAACAGTCAAACCGGCAAAAGCCAAAGTACGAATCGTGTTCATTGTCTTAATCCTCCTTGAGGCATTCCGTTGGAACGAAGATCGTCTTCCATTCCGGGGCTGGCCAATCGCGCCTGCCTTACCTCTAAGACGTTCGAAACGGGGTCTTTGTTGCATCGTCTTTTAAATTCCAGTTCAAGAAACCGTGAGACATCCGGTTGCGCCGTCGCAAGCTATCGGCATATAAAAATAAAATATAGGCATATGCTAATATAAACCGGCTTGGGACGGCCCGGAGGCCAAAACAAAAGCACGGCGAATACGCCGCGCTTTGCTACTACCTTCCAGCTTGCCACAGGCTTAATCGCTGAAGTTGCCGGGGCCTTCCGGATGGAACGGGTTGGCGCCGAGACCGAGACGGCCGCGCGAGCCGGAACGATCGTAACGGGCGATGTCGCTCACCGCGCCATTCTGACCCTGGGCCTGATACATGGCCTGGAACTCATTGGCCGGAATCTGAGAGACGGGAGTGGCCGAAGCTGCGCCCATCGAAGCGATCACAGTCAAACCGGCAAAAGCCAAAGTGCGAATCGTGTTCATTGTCATACCCTCCTTTGAGGCATTCCATTGGAATGAAGATCAGCCTTCCACCCCAGGGCCGGCCAATTGCGCCTGCCTTGCACTAAAGACGCGTGAGCGGGGGGCTTTGTTTCACGCTTTTTATGAATTTCCGTTCAAGAAACTGTGAGTCCTTCGCTCACGCCGGCGTGATCTATTATCATATGCCAGTAAATATATAGGCATATGCCTATATATAATTCGGAATTATGAGTTATGCGGAGGCCAAAATAAAAGCGCGGCGAAAACGCCGCGCTTTTATTTTTGGGTCTGTTGGTTCAGTCTATTCTTACTCGACGCCGCAGGTCTGGATCCGGAAGGGCAGAACGCCGCGATAGCAAGAGGGACTGTTGGAGGCCGTATCGGACATGCCGTTGTTTCCGAGAAACGCGGCTTCCTGGCCCTGGTAGTGGTAGTGGCTCTGCGCCGGATTGAAGGTTGGACCCAGCTGATGCCTTGGATGTTGGCTTTGCGAGGTACGTTGGCAAAGCAGAGCGCGGCGAAGGGCCGGGCTCTGCTTACGCCGTTTCATTTTCCGGCGAATTTAGTCCTCGGGGTTGCCGGGTCCTTCCGGATGAAAGGGGCTGGCGCCAAGTTCGAGGCGGCCGCGCGTGCCGGAGCGGTCGTAGCGGTAGGCGTCGCTCGCGAAAGCGATCTGGAGCGGGGCCTGACGGAGGCCGTAAAACGGGTTGGCCTGAACGGGGAAGCCCTGGGCGGCGGCCGCGCCGGCCGAAGCGATTATGGTCAAGCCGGCGAATGCCAATGTGCGAATAAATGCCATAGCGAAACCTCCTAGGCATTCAAGCGCGATGAAGCTCATTGCATCATCTTGCGCTTGGGGACGGCGGACTGCGCCGTCCTGCCATGACGCATGACATGGGCGGCACGTCGCATGCGGCGAGGGCTTTCGTGTTCAAGAAACGGTGAGCGCGAATTGCATTCACTCTTATTGTTTGTCGGCTCTCATACAAAGGTATGATTCATCCGATCCTTATGAATAGGATTCTCTCGAATTCTGTCTTGCCGGCTTTCAAGCGCGGACGGCGCATTTTGACGTGCTCAAAAATAAAGCGCGGCATCACTGCCGCGCCTTAATTGGGTCCGTCGTTTCAGACCTTACTCGACGCCGCAGGTCTGGATCCGGAAGGGCAGGACGCCGCGATAGCAAGACTGGCTGTTGGCGGTGCTGTCGTCGGACATGGCGTTGCTTCCGGGCAAAGCGGCCTGCTGGTTCTGGTAGTAGCCCTCATATTGATTGGGCTGAACCTGAGAGGTATGCGAAGAAGCGAAAGCGGCCCCGGCCGAAGCGATCAAGGTCAAACCGGCAAAAGCGAAAGTGCGAATATTGGTCATGTCATCTCCATGCAAAAGTTTCTACATCGAGTCTATGTCTCGATGTCGGCAGACGTTGCTGCCTGTTGCTGACACGCGGGAGATAGGGGCATGTGCCTGCGACGCACATCGTCTTTCATTCAAGAAAGAGTGAGATGGCCAACATGTCGCACGCGTATGTTTCACGCTGTAACACAGCGATGGGTTTTAGGTCGATGTGTAGCGAATTGATCGTCGGATACGATCATGACGATTGACGACAGCGAATGCTTTTCGGACTTGCATGATAGGAATGGTTGATCGACGGATCATCAATCCTTATGAATTGAGTCCAACGCCGTTCCTGGCAACCCTCGAAGCCCGTGGTTTTGCGATGACCCTTTCCCATTCTTGCTCCAACTTTAAACTTTCATACGCAGCGCCGGAAGCCGCGCGCGGCGCCGGAGACAATGCGCTCGGCAGTCTTCCGGAGTGGAATCTCGCGGATCTCTACCCCGCGATGGATGATCCTGCTTTTGCGCATGACCTCCAAAAAGCCGCCGCCGATTGCAGGGCCTTTGCGGAAAAATATCGCGGCAAACTCGACATATTGGCGGTCGAGAACGGTGGCGCGGGCTTGGCTGACGCCGTCAAAGCCTATGAGGCGCTTGAGGAGCTTCTAGGCCGGATCGGGTCTTACGCGGGTTTGATCTATGCGGGCGACACGACGGACCCGGTGCGCGCGAAATTCTACGGCGATGCGCAGGAAAAGCTCACCGACGCCTCATCCGATCTTCTCTTCTTCCAGCTTGAACTCAATCGCCTCGACGATGCGCTGCTCGACAAAGCGGCTTCGGGTCCGCTCAGCCATTACCGGCCATGGGTCGAGGATATCCGTAAGGAAAAGCCCTATGAACTCGACGATAAAACCGAGCAATTGTTCCACGAAAAGTCCCAGACCGGGCGCAGCGCCTGGAACAGGCTCTTCGACGAGACGATCGCCTCGTTGCGCTTTCACGCCCAGGGCCAAGAGCTGACGCTCGAACCCGTCTTGAACCTGATGCATGATGAAAAGGAGGAGATTCGCAAGGAGGGCGCCGATGCCCTGGCAAAGACGCTCAAGGAAAATCTACGGACCTTCGCGCTCATCACCAATACGCTCGCCAAGGATAAGGAAATTTCCGATCGCTGGCGCGGTTTCAAGGATGTCGCGGATTCGCGCCATCTTTCGAACAGGGTCGAGCGCGAAGTGGTGGATGCGCTCGTCGCCGCCGTGCATGCGGCCTATCCGCGTCTGTCGCATCGCTATTATAAGTTGAAAGCCAAATGGTTCGGTCGCGAGACCTTGAACCATTGGGACCGTAACGCGCCTTTGCCGAACGTCCCGTCGAAGATCTATCCCTGGATGGATGCGCGCGACACTGTACTCTCGGCCTATGATGCCTTCTCGCCGCGGATGGCGGGCATTGCCAAGCGCTTTTTCGACGAGCGCTGGATCGATGCGCCGGTGCGCCCCGGCAAGTCGCCCGGCGCCTTCGCGCATCCGACTGTGCCCTCCGCGCATCCCTATGTGCTGTTAAATTATATGGGCAAGCCGCGCGACGTCATGACGCTCGCGCATGAGCTGGGTCATGGCGTGCATCAGGTCCTGGCTGGGCCCAACGGCGCGCTGATGGCGCCGACGCCTTTGACGCTTGCCGAAACGGCTTCCGTCTTCGGCGAGATGTTGACCTTCCGCGCTTTACTTGCCAAGACCGACAGCGTCTCCCAGCGCCGCGCCATGCTCGCGGCCAAAGTCGAAGACATGATCAATACTGTGGTGCGGCAGATCGCCTTTTATACGTTCGAGCGCAAGGTCCATACCGAGCGTCGCAGCGGCGAATTGACGGCGGACAAGATCTGCGACCTCTGGATGAGCGTGCAGGCCGAAAGCCTCGGGCCGTCGATCAAGCTCGGCGACGGCTATGAAAGCTCTTGGGCCTATATCCCGCATTTCGTCCATTCGCCCTTCTATGTCTATGCCTATGCCTTCGGCGATTGCCTGGTGAATTCGCTTTACGGCGTTTATGAGAATGCGCGTGACGGCTTCGCCGAGCGTTATCTCGCCATGCTGTCGGCCGGCGGCACCAAGCATCATTCGGAGCTGCTGGCACCCTTCGGGCTCGACGCGCGAGATCCGGCCTTCTGGCAGATCGGCCTCACCATGATCGAGGGGATGATCGTGGAGCTGGAAAGTTTGGAGGGAAAGTAGCTTGGCTGCACGAATCTACCTTGCAAGTGCGCCTTCTAGCTTGAGGAGGCTAGAATCTACGCCCTTAGGAAGACGCACCCTGCTTCTTTCGCCATTTGTCGAGGATGTAATCCGCATGCATCCACTCGGTCGTATCGTGGCTTTGGACGATGGATTCGAGGACAGGGACCGCACGCTCGCTGGCAATGTCCAAGCAGCTCGATGCTGCCATGTGACGGGTGACGAGATTGGAGTGCTCAAGCAAGGGCAGCAAAGCGGTCAGAGCGTGCCGCAGTTCAAGCTCATGCGCGATTTCCCCGATCTCGCCCATAAGGCGGATTATACGTTTCAGTATCGGCAAGCCCATTCTCGTTTGACATAAACCGGGTAGCGTAGAGTCTTATTGAGGCGTCTTCGAATCGCTGCACCAGTTCAGCGATCAACATGTCGGACAGAGTCGGCCGTTTCGGCGGCCTCTTTTGGGCTCTTCGAACGAGCGCGACGACCGCGGCGGTTGACAGGTGCTCGAAGACCGCGCCGTAGACGGCATGGGACCATTCGGGATCGATCGGATAGAATTGACCCGCCGCCCAATAGCGTACGTCTTCATTGGGATGATCATAGAGGGGACGAAGATCGGAAATCGGCTTTCTCGCTCGGAGCTCTTCAGAGATGAGCCGCATTTCGCCAGCGATCACCTGGGCTTCTAGGCTCCGAGGGGACATTTTTATCGGAAGATTGAACGCGCTCCCAAGCCGGCTTGCGCCATCGATGAAATGGGCGATGAGATCATCTGTATTCATTTGCGAATAATCGGTCATTTAAGAACTCCGAATTGGCGCAACTTATCCAGGCCGACTCGCTTTTGCCCTTCACGGCCACCGCCGATTTCCAGCCTCTTCAGCCGGAACCGGAGCTTTTGGATCTTTCGGTACTGTATCAAACCAGCCGGGATTCGGCGGCGTACCTGTCCGCGGATGTTTCTTGTTCCACCCCTCGGCAGCTTTAAGCAGCCCGCTCCATTGCAGCCATGCTAACGCTCATCGTATCGATCCTCCCGCTCGTTATCGAACGGTGGCAGATCGGGAAATTGAAGGAAGATCGGTACCAAGCACGCATGCGTAACGTCACCCTTATTGAGGGCGCGTGCGACGGCTCGCAGCCCTTCGATCTTGCCGGTCAAATCGATAGGGCATCGATAATGAGCGGCAAGAGCGCATTGAGCGTTTTCGCGTCTCGCGGCGCCCAAACCTCGTCGCCGTATTCGTCGAGTGTCCGTTTCATCAGGCGGACATTCCCAACCTTGGGACCGAGTTCGTCGCATGAGACACAACCGGGATCGTGCGGAGGGGATAATTTGAATTTCGCGGTCGGCATGCTCCGCCCTTGCGGTTTGGAACATACAGTGAATATTTGTGGTCGCTAAGAGTGGGACTGCCTATGCGGTAATTCAATTCCACATCGTGCAGGCCGTGCTGACGTCGGAATTCGGAAAGCTATCTCGCCATGCTGTGACTGACAGCATCAAGCATCATTCCGAATGGCTGACGGCCTTCGGGCTCGATTGCGCGATCCGGCTTCTGGCAGATCGGCCTCACCATGATCGACGGAATTATTATCGAATTAGCGAGCCTTGAAGAAAAGTGATCCTAAAAGCGGCTTGATGAAGCACGGCTAAGTTCTACCTTTTTTTCTGTCCGCAACGCCGCACTCGCGGTCATCCGGCGCGATAGCCAGATGCGCGATTGACCGAAACTGAAAGGACATTCGCATGATTGTTAAACTTTTGCGTTCTTCGATCATTGTGGTTGCCATTGGCGCCGCTTCCGTCGCCCTCGCGGCCGGGATTGAGGGTTTGAAATATCAAAAAGAGATGAGCGCCAAACTCAAGAGCGGCAAAATGCTCAACTTCTCGGTTGGAGAAATGGGCGGCCACACGATGGCGATCGTGCCAATGGAAGATTTGAACGATCTCTACGAACGGGCCGAGGGCCATAGCATGTCGACATATAATTGACGTCGATCGTCTGGATTGGGGCCGATCGCGCGAAACTGCGGGTGTTTCGAGCGAAGCATTTGCATCTTTGCCGATAGGCCCTGATCCAGGCGGCGAATGCATCTTCGGCCGTTTCACCGGCGGCAATGCCGCAGTGCGCCTCGACGATTGAGGCTCGGCGAGAACCCTATCAAGACAATTCGACGCAACAATTTCTCGTTTTGGAAGGATATTATCTCCGGCCAACACCGGAGGTTCGATGGCTGACGATAATAATGGTAACGCCGACGTGCTCAAGGGTCTGCTTGCGCAAGTGATGGCGCTGGACGAAATCGTTTGCCTGCTCCTTGCGGAACATGTGCAGCGTACCGCCGACCCAATGGATAGCCTGCGTATGCTTTCTGACCGGCTGACCCGCAAGCTTGCCGATGCCGCCGGCGCGTCCATCGACGAGCGTCTACTTGTCGACATTCAGCGCGAGTTCGACCGGATCATCGCGACAGCGCGGGATATATTGGGCTAGCGGCAATGACCCGAAGCCAGGGTCACGCCCGCGAATTTACGGTCCGTGTCACTTTTAGGAAATTTTGTGCGAGCTTTGCAGGGCAATCAGTCGCTCCGTATAACGAATGTCGCTATAAGCGAACCCACGAGGGATTTGAGGATTATATGAGCCCTCAAATGTTGCTATGGCAGAAAACGAATCCATGAACGATGAATCGAACCGCCTCTCGGCCCGTGCCATGCGTTATGCGCGGGTTGGCGCCAATGTCGGCGGGATCGCCGCGCGGATCGCGGCGACGAGGTTTCTCGGCGCGGGCGGCAATGACGCATCGAGTGCCGTTGCGCTGACGAAGGCGCTCGGCTCGCTTAAAGGTCCGATGATGAAAGTCGCGCAAATGCTCGCGACGATCCCCGATGCCTTGCCGCCCGAATATGCCGAGGAGTTGGCCAAGCTCCAAAGCGACGCGCCGCCGATGGGCGCGGCTTTCGTTAAGCGGCGAATGCAGGCGGAACTCGGCCCCGATTGGCAGGCGCGTTTTCGCTCCTTCGACTTGAAGCCGGCTGCGGCGGCATCGCTCGGCCAGGTGCATCGTGCTGTGAGCAAAGAGGGCAAGGCACTCGCCTGCAAGCTGCAATATCCCGACATGACGTCCGCCGTCGAAGCCGATCTGCAGCAGCTCGATGTGATCTTTGCGTTGCACCGCAGGTTTCGCCCGGCGATCGACACGCGCGAAATGACAAAAGAGATCGCCGAGCGCATCCGCGAAGAATTGGATTATGGCCGCGAGGCCAAACATGCGCAGCTTTATAGCGATATTCTCAAGCCTCTCGCCGATGTCCGCGTGCCCGAAGTCGATGGTGCGCTCTCGACCCATCGCCTTCTCACCATGGATTGGCTCGACGGCGAACGCATGCTGACCTTCAATGACGCCGATCAAGAGTCGCGCAATCGCATTGGCGCGGCGCTTTATGCGGCCTGGTGGAAGCCCTTCAATCAATATGGCGTCATCCACGGCGATCCGCATCTCGGCAATTATTCCGTCTTCCGTGACGCGGGCACCGGCGAGGCGCAAGGCATCAATCTTCTCGACTATGGCTGCGTCCGGATCTTCCCGCCGTCCTTCGTCGGCGGTGTGGTCGATCTCTATGAAGGCCTGCTGCGCAATGAGCCGGCCCGCGTCGTGCATGCCTACGAGACCTGGGGCTTTCGCGGCCTTACCAAGGATCTGATCGAGACCTTGAACATCTGGGCGCGCTTCATCTATGGCCCCTTGCTGGAGGACAGGGCGCGCACCATCGCCGACGGCATCACGCCTGGAAAATATGGCCGCAAGGAAGCCTTTCACATGCATGAGGCCCTAAAAAAATATGGGCCGCTGACCGTGCCGCGCGAATTCGTCTTCATGGACCGCGCTGCGATCGGGCTCGGCAGCGTGTTTTTACACCTCGACGTGAAATTGAATTTTCACCGCCTGTTCAATGAGGCGATCGCCGGCTTCGATCAGGCGGTTTTGGGCCAGCGACAGGCCGCGGCGCTCGAAAAGGTCGGATTGCGCTAGGGCCAAGCGCCGACCATTCTTGATGTAGAGATTAACGAAGGTGGGCTGGCGCCTGGGGATTGTTCGCGGGATTGGTATCGTGCTTGGTTAATCGTGTGACCAATGCGCCTCCTACCAAGGGCTGCAGGTCCGATTCGAGCGCGTCTGCTATCTCCTTCGCGTAGACTTCATGGCCATCGACATAAAGCGTGAAGGATTTGATGTGTTTTCCGACTTTCTCGGGATCCTCGATTGTAGCTTTGGTCCATTTATAAAGCGGGAAGTGCTCAATGCCGTGCTTTTCAGCTTCGGCAACATAGTCCGCGAAGGCATCGAACTGAGATTTTAGTGTCGCGTGATGCCTTGCCAGAATGTCTGTCAGCGGCTTGATCGCAAGATTGTTGCGATCGTTCCGTGCGACTTCCGCGAATTCGTCGCCCAGATTGACCCGTACTTGATACTGCCATTGATCGCTCATGGTTGATCTCCTTCAGTGTCTCGAATGACGGCGACTTCTCATCAGCAAACCGTTCCTCGGCCATTATTAGCACCAATTGGCAATAAATTTAAGTAAATTAACCGGGTATGGCGCTGGTTATAAAGTTTAACTGCCCGCAGATTACTCATGATGCCATCTATGTTACAAGTAGTGCATTGTTATTCTATCGGGGCGGCCAATTACTATTGTGTTTTTCTATTGCATCGCCATTTGTAGCATAATATTTCACGGCCCCGTTATTGTCTCAAAAGCGTCAGCCCACCAGACACTAAGCATTGACTTGTTACGCTTCTATGTCTCGAAACCGGTGATTGGCTTTCCTTCAGGGTTCGGGAACCCTGAAGTGCCGCAAAATTCGTCCATCGCGTGCCAAACGACTTTGGGTCGACTTGCCACTCTCAGGCCGAGTCGGCCATCGGAAAACTTGCCAAAATTTCGCATTTTGCCGTCGCCCCTCTTGCATCCCAGCAAAATCGTTGCAATGCCTTATGGCATAAACCGATCTTGCAATGTCTGGAGGGGACACATGGATGAAGTTCACGCCGCGGCGGGCGACCATCCCGATATGGATTATGCCGAGCACGACCGCACCTATCACCTCTTTCTGAAGCTGCTCAAATATGGTGGTGCCGGTGTGATCCTGATCGTGATCCTGCTGGCTGTTCTCTGGGGCTGATCCTGCCCGACAGATAATTTCCGACGCTTTCGTCTACGGTTCGGACATGCCGCCATGCGGCATGCCGAAACGACTGAAGTTATTGTGGCATCTCAGCTCTTCGGAGACATCATGCGTATCGCTGTTCCAGCCGAGTCAGATCCCTCCGAAGCGCGGGTTGCCGCGACCCCCGAAACCGTCAAAAAATTTATAGGTCTTGGCGCCGAGGTCGCGGTCCAGGCCGGCGCCGGCGTGAAGTCGGGCTTTCTCGACGCCGATTACGCTGCGGCCGGAGCGAGCATCGTTCCAGATGCCGCCGCGGCCGTAGCGAATGCCGACATCATATTGCGCGTCCGGCGTCCGGGCCTCGCGGAACTGCCCGGCGTGAAGCCCGGCGCGGCGGTCATCGCGGTCATGGACCCCTATGGTCATGTCGATGCCTTGAATGCGCTTGCCTCTGGCGGCGTCTCGACTTTCGCCATGGAGCTCATGCCGCGCATCACGCGCGCGCAGGTTATGGATGTCCTGTCGAGCCAGGCTAATCTTGCGGGCTATCGCGCCGTCGTCGACGCGGCGGCCGAATATGGCAAGGCGATGCCGATGATGATGACGGCGGCGGGCACGGTTCCGGCGGCCAAGGTCTTCATCATGGGCGTCGGCGTCGCGGGCCTGCAGGCCATCGCCACGGCACGCCGCATGGGCGCGATCGTGACAGCGACCGATGTGCGCCCGGCGACCAAGGAGCAGGTCGAGTCGCTCGGCGCAAAATTCATCGCAGTCGAGGACGAAGAGTTCAAACAGGCCGAGACGGCCGGCGGCTATGCCAAGGAAATGTCGGCTGAGTATAAAGCCAAACAGGCGGCCCTGACGGCCTCGCATATCGCGAAGCAGGATATCGTCATCACGACGGCATTGATCCCAGGCCGTCCGGCGCCGGTGCTGATCACGGCCGAGATGGTGCATTCGATGAAGCCCGGCTCGGTCATCATCGATCTTGCGGTCGAGCGGGGCGGCAATTGCGAATTGTCGAAGCCCGGCGAGACGGTCGTCACCGTCAATGGCGTGAAGATCGTCGGCCATCTCAATGTCGCGGGCAGGCTGCCTGCCACCGCGTCCGCGCTCTATGCGAAAAACCTTCTCGCCTTCGTGGAAACCTTGATCGACAAGGAGACCAAGGCGCTTGCGATCCAATGGGACGACGAACTCGTCAAGGCGACCTTGCTCACCAAGGATGGTGCGCTCGTGCATCCGAATTTCCAATTGGCGGCCTAGAGCATCGGACCCAAAAGTGGGAACCGGTTTTGGGACAATCCGATGCGCTGAAAAAGCCTAGAGCATTGAACAGGATTCATTTGAACCA